>NZ_JACJPA010000048.1:0-12777 GCF_014695845.1 Trichocoleus sp. FACHB-591 | reverse complement strand
CTCAGGGGTGAGGGTGACCGTGTACTTTTCTGGCATGAGGAGGGGATTGTTGATTTTCAACCAGTTTCCCTGACTTCTCTCTACCTGTCAAAATCGGTGTGTCGAACTACTAGTGCTTGAGGAAGCAAATCAGGGAATTTATTTGCTAATGCAGTCAGAGCCTCAAGGCGACTGGAAGTATGTTGGCTAGCAAGAGCAATTTCTAGGGCTCTAGGAATTAGATCAGGTGTTAATTGATTCAAAATTCCTTGTAACGCCTTCCTATCATAACCGGAGGTCCGAAGAGACGAAACGACTTCTAGTGATCGAGGAAGCAGATCAGGCGTAAGTTCATCTCCTAATTCCGTTAACGCTTGGGCGCGATCAGAGTCTTCTTGAATAGCTCGTACGGATTGTAGAGCAGCTTGTAGTATTTGAAGTTTTAACAGTTCTGTATTGGGCAAGTACTTAGCCAGTGCTGTTAGGTTTCTAGCTCTTGCCTGCGGATTTGAGATTTGTAGAGCGTAGGCGAAAGCTTTGCTAGTTTTCCAATACCGATGTTTAACGAGAGTAACTAGCAGTTCTTTTGGAATTCCTGCCAGACTATTAATTGAGGCTTTAATTAATGCATAACGGCACTGCAACCCAATACTTTTTCCAGGGTCACTTTCATAGGCTTCATCTGCTTGTGCCCAAGCTAGTTCCACATCTGCTAAGAAGCTAGCAGTTTCCCCTTCACTATCCTTCAGCTTAAACCAAGCATTCTTGTCAGCGTTTTCTAGATTCAACAACAGATGGAGTTCATTAACTCGATTGCCCTTCACCAGATGTTGAGCTAGATGCTGCCGACCATACCCATCAATCTTATCAAGCTGCACCTCATTCCAAGGTTTATCTTCAGGACGGTAGTATTCTAGCAATCGTTGATGTTGTTCTTGTTCAGGCAGATAGTAACGGTTATTCGACTTCTTCTTACGAATCACTAGCTGCCGTTTACTTAGAAAATCCGCGACTGATTGATGGTAAAGCTTATACTGGGTTTCCTCTTCCTCTGCTTCAATCTCATCTAGAAACTGTTGCAAGTCATTCAAACAATCCCAGACCACTGATTCCTTTAGTTTAGTAAATACCCGAATTTGGCTCTCAGTTAAACTTTCCTGTGCGGCTAGAAGCGCTCCCATTACGGGTGCGTAAACTTCTACCCAGTCCTTCTTTCCCAGTTCCACCACCCGTCTCAAGGAGCTGTAATACAACTCATCCAAACCCTGCGGTAATCCATCCAAGTTAGCGAAGCTTTGCTGCCCTAAAGCCACAGATTCTAATAAGAAACGAACATACAAAAAATTCCCTTCTGATTTCTCAATCAGTTTAGTTATCAAATTTTCTTGATTCAGTTCTTCTGCTTGCAAAGCGCTTTGCAGTGGCTCCTCTTGCCTAAATTTTGTATCAATGTACGCCCTTACATCCTGTTGATTTTTATCTAAGTTCTCCGCTGCTGAAAGAAATAGCTCTTCGTACGCATTTAGCTTTTCTTTAACTCGACCCTCATTCCGACTGGTCAAAATCAATCCCGGCTTAATACTGTCAGACAGCTTTGAAAGCAAACTAACAATCGTACTCTCCCCATCATGGGTCAGTGCCTCATCCAAACTGTCCACGAGGATTGTTACAGGTTGACTAAACCCCTCTTGCTGAATTTGCCGTAACGGATTCACAACCACCTGAGTAAACGCCTCCTGCCCTGTTAGACCAGAAATTGTCAGGTTCTGAATCATCACCCCTGTAATATTGCTACTTTGGGCAGTACCAATGGTTTGTTCAACATTGATGTTGGTTGTCTTTTCTCCAATATCCTTCAACGCCAACCCAAATTCAGGAATACTTGTTGCCAGTTGTAGTGCCAGCGATCGCGCAAACTCCTTTGGGTCTGTCCAAACACTGTCTCGCGCTGAACAGAAGTGAACGGCTTGAAGAAACCCTGCTTTCAACCCTGGGTAAGTCTCTACTCCTTGAGCAAATTGAGCCAAACGAGCCACGATCGCTGTTTTGCCACTTCCTGGTTCTCCGGTCAACAAGAAGAATCGATCGCTCTCCGGATCAGCTAGCCAATTTTGAATTGCCTTAAACACCCACTCCCGCCCAGTAAAATTGAGAGTACGATCGGCAATATAATCCGAGAAATCAATTCCTAATTTGGGATTGAGAAATGGCATAGCTAGTTTCAGTAATTTTTCATCAGTCAGATAAGGTGATAAGTGATCGCACTCTTTCCTACCCCTGGTTCCCCTGTAAGGATGAAGAACCGCTCATCTGACTCCCTCAACCAGCGATCGATGTTGTCAAACACCCATTGTCGCCCCGTGAAATTCTTGGCGAGTTTTTCCAGGTCAGGGGTGGAATCGATCGCAGATAGGCGAGTAGTCATTGCATTGTTTAATATAGATTAAGTGCGACGAATCGGCGAGGGAAAAGTGTTGGGAGAACTAACTAAGGCTGACTATCAAAATCTTCGTCTTTTGGTTCCTGTTTGTTCTTCTGGTTGAGTTGATGGCGTAGCTTAGAAATTACCTGATACACCTTCTTTCGCACACGATTCACGCCTCCCAATGGTTTATGTTCAGGGAGAGCGTGCCAGGGATTAAACGATAGATTTTCGTCAAAAGCCCTGCGAGACTCTGTATCGAATTGCTGTTTGGGAATCCGAATAGTTGCCACCTTAATGAAAGGAGACTCCTGCTCACTCCATTCGACTGTGGCATCCTCAATCGGCATTCGTTCTGCATTAGTCTGCACCTGTACAGCAAAATCAAAGTAAACATCCTGCTGACTAAGCTGCTGCACCATCGCTTCCCGAAAGAAATTATCCGACTTGGAAGTTGGCACTCCAGCTTTCATCGATTCCAACTCACGAGGAATTGCTGCAAATTTAATGGCGTGCGATCCCAATTGGTAAGGAGTTGTACTCCAGTACTTTGCTTGTAATGGGTTTGCCATCTGCTGCTGGCGAATGGTCTTGAGGATGCCCACCTGCTTTCGATGAAAAGGGGCAAACATCAGGAGAAACGGTAGCGGTTTTAGAGGCGCGATCGGCATGTTTTTGACCGCTAACAGGGCTTTAGAAATCGCTAGCGTATCTTGGGCATCTTGAAGAAACAACACAGGATAGTTAATCAGAATAAAATCCTGGGTTTCGGCATTCCTTTCATCCTCTAGCAGCTTTTCACCAGAGACACCTACCAGCTTGATTGCCATACCGCGAACATCACCCTTTAGATCAGACTGAACGTTCGATGAACCATTGGAGAAACGAATCCAGGCGCGGTAGGTGCGAGGTTCTTTGAACACTCCAATCCTAAAATGCTCCGGCACATCTTCTACAGTAAATTCAGCTTTAACACAGCCATGACTTTTCGGGTGTTGTTGCCGCTGCACTGGATCAGAAGCCTTGTTCAAAAGATCTTGTGAGAGCTTGATGATTGCAGCGATCGCTTGCTTCTCACTCTCAGGCGGATTTTCTTGTCCTAGCTTTAAATTGGTAGTAGGTGTCATAAGAACTCATCAACGAGATAAATAGACAAAGCTTACTGAACTCAACACTTTAATCAGTTGCAGACTTACGAGAAGAGGCGATAGACTTAACACACTTGATAAGGAGCGATCGCACTCTTCCCCACTCCCAGTTTCCCTGTCAATACAAAGAATTGATCCTCAGATTCCCTTAACCAGTGATCGATGGCGTCAAACACTCACTGTCGCCCAGTGAAATTGTTAGTGAGTTTGGCAATGTCAGAAGCGAAATCGATCGCGGATAGACGATTCGTCATAGAGACTATTTCAATGCGGGTTGGATGTGCTGAATGGGACGAAAAGAGCGATCACTACCAAAAGGTTGATAGCAAAAGCTCCAGATCAGACATCTCCAAGCTGGGTTCCTATAGCATTCACATCCTTGGCTTCGTCAATATCGAGGTCAGCTTTGACTTCTCCTGAGCCTCCTCCCACATCTCCGACTTTAGCACCTATGAGCTTTGCCTTCTCAGCCTTTCCCACTTTGACTTCACCTTCAACCATTCCTGAAATTAATTTGTCAACTTCAGCTCCAGCTGCCTCAACATCTTTAGCTTCATCAACATCTACTTTCCCTCTTACCAAATTGCTTGCTGAAGCCGAAGTTGAGCTACTTGTTTGAGCAGTTGGATTATCTTCTGGTCGTTGAAACAGGTACCCATCCTGAACCCGCATGAAGATAACTGGTGTTGCAAAATCTCGTTTACGGAATTGAGTCGGACCTAAAGCAATTGATTGCCTTCCATTTTGTGCTGCAATATCAACAGGATCACCTTTTGCTAAGCGATCATAGAACTTACGAGCAAATCGACTAGCTGAGCTATTGGAAACCTCATATTGCATTGCGACAACCACGGGAATGTTCATCTGTACAACCCTGGAAGCAACGCCAGCAAAAGCTTGAGATGCAGATAACATCCCTCCTTCACAGGCTTGTAGCATGACTACTCCAGGACGATGTTGAGCGAACAATCCGCTGAAGAAATCAGCATCTACCCACATGGCTTCATCTTCAAAATCTGGGTCTGTGAAAGCAATCTGCCCAACCTCTTGATTAGATTCGTTCTGTAGACGACCATGCCCAATGAAGTGAAAAATATGAGGTTCTTCTCTCAAAATCTCATTAATTGCTTCAGCATTTGCTGAACCAACAATAGGCAATAGTTCAATGGGTATAGCTTGGTCATTTGCCAATTTCTCTAATGCTTCTTGGATCGGTTGATACTTTACTGTAGGCAAGCTATCGGGTGCCGAGATGGCTAAAGCAATTCTTAGTTTTTCTCCTTCTTTCAATTTAATTGGGGAAGCAGGGTTCCATTGGGAGCGACGGCGAGAGAATACAATACTTGGGTCTGTCGCAAATCGGATTTCGCCCAGATTAACTTTTTGGGGCAAGCACATGAATTCCCAGGGTAATGCTGCTATTTCAGGCATCCCTCGCTCATCGATGTCCAGTTCCACTCTTAAGAGCTGTTTTTCCTGCTGAACAACTTGGAAGTGAAAGTTGACAAAGTCTTGACGCAGTACGTCGTCAAACAAAATCTCAAATAATGCTTCTCCAATAGCTCGTGTTTGAGTAGAATCGTTCAACTCATTCTCAATATTGTTTCGGGCAATCTCAAGAATTGGTTGTGCTGCGGCAATCCTTTCTTGATACCGGAACACACCTGAAGGTTCACCTAGAGATTGATGCTGGGGATTTGATTTCTCTACTTCCACCCGTTCTCGGTTAGCAACTTTAATCCGATAGGTATAGTACGTTTTGGACATTCTCTTAAGCCTTAGCGATTCCTTAAGGGCAATATCCATTCCTCAGCAGCACCCCGGGCAAACTGGCTAGCAGCATCATTCTTCTGGTGCAATAACTTCTTAAAGTTTTCTGATAATTCACCCATGACATCCCTTATATCAGCCGTCAACCAGTTCATATCAGGTTCTGCCCAAGCTGTACCACGCAAAGTAAATGATTCTGTACCTTTAGGAACTTTGAAAACCACTGCAAACTTAGCTGTTCCAACCTTCTGAAGATCCTGATCCTGAATCCGCCAGTAGCAGAAAGAGTTGTTTTCACCCACTGCTAAAATCTCAGGTTGCCCCAATTCATACTTGAACGAAGGAATGGCCACAAAGCCTTTAAACTCATTTTTGCTCGTTGCGTTCGCTTTTAGCCCTTCTGGAAGAAGAGCGACGAATTCAGCTAGCCTAGAGGAATCAACGCCTGCACTCCAGTCTAAGTTACCGTTTAACCCTGCATCCATTCCAACCCCAAAGTTCAAGACAGAACGCCACTTATCCGTTGGAAAAATTGTCTGGACAATCAGTCCCTTATCGTCTGGCACCTCAAACTCTAATTCGCAGGTCAACCGCCAAAACCGAGCGCCAGGTTTAGGAATTAACGCAACTGAAAGAGTCATGTAGTAAAAATCAAATTGCTCCCGCATCTGCTGTTGATAGATGCTGTTTAATTCAATACCACTTTGAGTAAAAGTTTCCTCAGTGAGAGCGATGAGCCTGTCACGGGGATCGCCAAAACTTACCCTAGTCTCAAAAAGGCTAGCTACTGCTTTTGCCCCCTTCTTCAGTTTGCTGCCCTCTAAGAGATTGTTTTCGTAGGTAAGCTCTAACTTTGTTCCTCCTGCAAGATTACCTTCCCATTCCAGAACATTAATGAATAGTCCAGAGAGTAGAGAGTTAGCTTCTTCTAAATTTGGAGAGTTAATCGCGTCGGTCATTCTTTCAACTCCTTGGGTTCAATTAGTGATACGAACAGGCTGTGTGTAATTAGGAGCTTGGTTGGTAAAAAAATTATGTCTTACTACGCACTAATGTTTTGACAAGTATTAATGCTTATTGACAAATTCCCTCCTCTTACGTGCCCCGTAATAACACAGAACCTTTGTCAGGGTTCTCGCCTTTAAGGGAGAACTCAACACCGGAAAGCGGGAACAGGACCATCGCAATCCTTCTTCATACCTGAATTCTCTAAGCCTTGTAATCTGCCGTCTCCAGAAAGTACTGTATTCCTGTCTCGATCGCCTTATTGGGCTGCTGACCATTCACCTGCACCGCTGGTTTATCCCCTGGTTTTAGCGCCTGCTTCAAATTTGCCTGAGAATCTGGAGTTGGACGATTGGGTAAAACCAGACGCACGGCTTTAGCCGACTCAGTATCTGTCAAGGGCAATGGAGACTTCAAAGCTACAACCTGATCAAAATCTGGAGGTGCAGTAATCAAGTGAGCTGCAAGTTGCTCAGCACTAGTGCCAAACAGCAAATACTCTGATGTAGTAGGTTGTTTAGCTCCTACTTTAAACTGGCGAAAATGCAGCACTCGCTTTAGTTTGACGGTCACATCGCTCGCTAGCAACTTTGGCTTGGTTGCGGATCGCTCATATTGCCCGCTGTAAATGTTGGCTTTGAACGAGGTGAGTTTTCCTGCTGCAAATTCTGGCAGTACAAACTTCTGCGTCGGCTCAATCGTGAACTCATTCTGATTGGCATCCTTCTTCTGAGCATCCAGATAAATCTTTTGTGGATTATTCGTCCCCTCAAGGCTCACCTCAAATAATCCCTGGTAATCATGGCAAGAATTGTTGAATAACCCCATATGAGACAGGTAAACCGACTGCTCACCGACAATTCGCATTCCATGAATGCAAGGTGAATCACTGGCTTGGGCATGAGCAGGACTTGGAAGCTGAAATAGCAGTATCAGCGCGATCGCGACCCCCCAAACTAATTCCTGCCACTTGTCGCATAGCCTATTCATCAGCATCTCTCTTAAATTAAGTACACCGACAAGTTGATGGGTTAAGCCTTAGCTGCTCACTGCTTTAGTTACACTCCGATTCGAAGCTAGCAGTAGCAGTAGACCAATCACGGCTGGAACAGTTTGAATTAGAAGGGCAGGGGCGGCCCAAGCTAAAACTGCCATAAATACCCGCGATCGCAATACATGATAGAAAAAATATCCAAATCGAGAAGGACTTCTGTTTATCCCAGAGCCCCCAAATCAAACCAACTGCCAGAAAGCCGTTGTAAAGCCCTTGGTTAGCGGCCAGAATCGCTGCTAACTTCTCTGGCGTGAAGTCCTGAAACTTACCTTGAACCAGAGGAGTAGACCAAAAAAACATCTCTAAGCTCAGAACACCTAAGTGTAATAAGGCGATCGCTCCAATCAATATCTTGGTTAATTTGTTCATTGTTCACTACCTGCGTGATCCGCTAATTGTTGCTTGAGAAAAGTCAGTACCCTATCCATTGCTTGTTGGGTCGGATTACCCTGCTCATCTACAAAGCTATAGGTCAGCACTGAATGAGGTGGGAGTAGGCCATATGCCTTTTTTCCAGCTTCTGAAGGGATCTCTGTTCCATCAAATGCCTCTCCAAATTCTTGCCGTAGCCTCTCAAATCGCTCTGCTGGGCAAAGTTGGTCTTGAGTAAATCGAAATCCCAAAAGGGGAACCCCATTAGCAGCATTGATTTTTGCTGCTTCCAGTTCTTCTGGAGCCATGCCCAAAGATTGGCGATCTGGCTTAGTTCGGCCAAAGGGTAATCCCGGTTGGCAAATCACGGGAGCGATCATCTCTGGTTCGAGCATCATAGAGAGCACAAACCCGCCTGTGATACACATCCCAATGGCTCCGACGCCTCGACCTCCACATTGTGGATAAACTTCACGGCACAAGGCTCTGAGCCAATTTGTAATCGGGCTTGATTCATGACGAGCTAAGCAGCGGAACTCCCGGCTGATGCAGACGTGAATCAGATTGCTCAAGAACGAAGACCGCCCCGGTTTACCAAACATGAGAGGTAGAAAAACTGTAAACCCTTGAGCGGCAACTCGCTCTGCCAATTCAATACACTCAGTCGTCATACCCGGTAACTCATGCAGAATTAGAACAGCAGGCCCTTTGCCTTGGTAATAGACTTTATGAGTTGAGTTCTGCCAAGTGAAACTTACCTGAGAAAAATTTGAAAAGGTCATTCATCATACCCTAGTCATTGTCTAGCTAATGGGAGCGATCGCTTACCAGCAAAGGTAAGCGATCGCCATACAGAATAGAATGAGCTTCTAAATACTCAGCAGTCTACTTAAGTTCTATCCTTGAGAGAAGCCATCACGGGTTGAACGGTTACATCCCTAAAGCACTTCGGGTTTTGGCTCCCACAATGCCATCAGGTGTTAGGTTGAAGCTCTTTTGAAAAGCAATGACAGCGACATGAGTATTTTCGCCAAAGATGCCATCAACGGCTCCTGGCTGGAATCCCTGAGCAATCAGCAGTCGCTGTAACTTCATCACCTCTGGCCCGTTGGAGCCCAATTTGAGAATCTGATCAGTAGGGTTGTTGTTTAAGTTTGCTGAAGTGATTTGAAGCCCTAGTTTATCAGCTACTTCCTGCCGCAGGCGGGGAAGCTGGCCATATAACCAATCACCAGGACATTGGGTACTGCTGAAATCTCGATGTCCTCTGATGTTGGCAGGGCTAATATTACAAGAGCTGCAAAGAGAAGCACATAGCTCTACAAGGCTGTCCCATTGTTTTTGCTCCATCTGAAAGGTCATGAAGTTACCTTCATTCTCAATCCCAGGAGATTGGTTACCACCCGCTAACTTCCCAGGGTCCTGAGCCGCATGAGCAGATTGAACACAGCGCCCTTTCAGAACCGCTTCTAGAGAACCATGACGGCCTTCCAGGACAAAACCTCCTGTTGTATTCAGGAAGTTGTGACCAGAATCTGAGAACCCTCTATTCATATGATCTTTTTGGATACCACGAGCAAATTGCTTGGCTCCATCAAGAGTTCTTTGAGATGGATCATTAGGAGGATTGTTGTTAGCGGTGTGATGAACGATAACGTATTGAGGAGTTGTAATGGAAAATGGGGAAGCGCCAACTTTAGGAGACTGAGCACCCCATTCACTGGTTTTAATCACTTTAGCGGTAAAAGGCATTGAACCGTATCCTTTTAAATTTTGGAATAGTACGAAAACTGTCATGACCGTAGCTGTCAATCCAACTCACTTGTGACTGATCAGCTCTAAAAATCCTTAGATTGCACAAGTGAGTTCCTGTTTGAGTTATGACCGCATTTAAGAACGCAAGGAGTTTTGCAAGCGTAATTTAGAGATGGGCAGCATAGAACTGTGCCCGTGCCATGACATCAGAACCGTAGTCATTGCCAGTCGTACCCGTATCCATGCCGCTTTTTGTTTGAATATTGCTGACACCTGAGTTGTAAGCAGCAGCAGCACCTTTGAGTAAGTACTCGTCTTCCCAAGTGGGGTGATTCGCTGCAACTTGTTGCAGAAAACCAACCAAGATTTGGGTAGCTTGCTCAATATGAGCAGTACTCACTGGGTCGTTGTCGATTGGGATGTCGTGAAAGCGTTTGTCAATTTGCATGATGCCAAAGGCGTTGCCACCGTCACCAAAGCCTTGGTCTAAAGCATTCCCACATCTCGATTCACGGCTGGCGATCGCGGCTAGTAAGGCGGGTGGAAGATTGAATTTATCCCCAACTTTGCGGAATCGATCGGCGATCGCCATGACTCTGCCAAGATCCGTCTTTGCCATCTGCTGAGAAGCGGCAATGCCTGCCGATAACCCATCTTGGCTAGCAGTATCAGCAGAAGCTCCTGTGGTTGGTGCTTTTATTAAAGCTTGACTCCAGCGATTGAGCGCGCTTGCGACCATATCATTCATCCTTCAGTTTCGCTAATATTGTTGAAATCGTTTGTGCTCAAACGGCTATGCCTAGAGCCTTACGAGTTTGTGGTCCTACAATTCCGTCTTTGCCTAATCCTTTTTGATCCTGGAAATTCTTGACAGCAACCTCAGTCGCAGCATCATAGTTGCCGCTGACTTGGTTATTACTGAGAAAACCAGCGTTTACTAGTGCCTGTTGCACCTTCCGTACATCTTCACCCTGCAGGTTAGGGGTGACTAGCTTGAGAAGTCGGGTTGTCTTGAAGCCTTCTGCAGGGGACCGATTCATCCGAGCAGCGGTTTGCGGCCCAAACAAACTATCCGCTGTAATTTGATCACTAGGGTTTTGCTTGTTCCAGAGTTTCTGGAAAGCTGTAACGCCGATATCACCGATATCATCTCGGACGCCCGCACCCATATAAGTGAAATGAAAGGGATCGTGTAGCCCAAGCCAATCCCATCCTTCGGCTTCTAGGGCTGCTCGCCAAGCAACAAAATTTGCATCCTGATCTGGGTTATCTGGAGTTGCGACTGAGATATCTAAAGCAAGTCCATCCTCATGATTGCTTAACCCTGGCTTAGCAGCGAGACTAATTCCACTTCTTCCCATCTCATAAAAGGTGCGGAGCATGTGCTGTTGGGCAACGGTGCGATAAGCTGAGTTGATGCTGAGTACTGCGCCACCTCGAGCTCTGATTGCGCGCCGGAGCGCCTCTTTTGCCGCAGGTTGAAGAAACAGGTTGACAGATGGACTGACATCAACATTCAGGTCCTCAGCGCTCACTAAAACATTGGGGATCAGAAGATTCATCTCAGCAATGATTTGTAAGCTCAGGCCCCTTACTTTCGAGGTGTCAGCAATATTTCGAGCTGCTTGATCAGCAATGACTTGTTGAACCGTGGGCATGGATAGTCTTTCCTAAAATTATTAACAAAGCAGCGCTCAATACCTCAGAAACACTGCTGGAAGCGACGAAAACCTGTTTAAGGCTCGGTAGATACCAACCCATCAAAACCCTGTCTTACATCTACCTCTAAAAATGTTTCCCGAAACTCACCCTTATTCCGTATTATTACTGTAAAGATTTTATAAATTTATACTGTTTTGCGTGCAGCTTTTATCTGCCATTCCTCATTGCACTCACTAAGGGTTTTTTCCTAGTCTTCTTCAAGCTCTGGGTTGCCTTGCCCGCAATCTAACCTGCCTAAACCCGATTTGGCAGTTGCTGAAAAGTCAGAAGAAAGTCAGAAAAGGTCAGGCAATCCTAGAAATGGTAGAGGCTGCGAAGCAAGGACTACTTTGAAATTAGCTATCTTAAAAAGGATGATTAGCTGACTGCGATCGCCTTGCTGACAGGAAGAGTGAGAAGGCAATCTAAAACTTGCTGATGCCAGCTTTTTAGCTAGAAAGGGTTTATGAAAGGTTAATTGCTGCATGCAAAAGTCTTGTTAAGTTTTACTCGGTTCCTGAGCTTCTTTGGTTAAAACTGTTACTTGTGATATCAAAATATTTTTATCAGCTTCTATGTCCGCTGAGCTGCCTACCCATCTGTCTGCGATCGATTTCACCCTTGATTTGAAAAAGCTCACCAGGGATTTCACTGGGCGACAATGGGTGTTTGATGATATCGATCGCTGGTTGAGGGAATCAGACGAGCGGTTCTTCATCCTTACAGGGGAGCCGGGAGTGGGGAAGAGCGCGATCGCCGCTCGTTTAGCCCTAATCCCTGCTCCAGCGATAAAGAATTATTCTTGGTACAAGCAGCTATTAGATTAAGTGCCCATCTCGTATCACGAGAACCAACATTGTTGCGAAGTCAGCTATACGGACGATTGATGAGTCAAAATACATCCAAAATTAAGGGGATGTTAGACAGTAAGTCCAAAATCCCCTAGAGAGCATGTTGAGCCAATCAAGGCAGTTATCATTTCTCCTCAAGGTAGTCAGGCAATCTCAGCTTCAGCAGACAAAACTCTCAAACTATGGGACATTCAATCAGGTCAATGCTTACGAACTTTAACAGGGCACACAAATTGGATTTATGATGTTGCTTTTTTGTCTCAAGGCAGTCAAGCAATCTCAGCTTCAGCAGACAGAACTCTCAAACTATGGGACATTCAATCAGGTCAATGCTTACGAACTTTATCGGGACACGGGAACTGGGTGAGGGCTGTAGCACTTCTCTGTGGAGATAGATATGTACTCTCTGCCTCGGATGATTGTACTCTTAAACTATGGGATCTAGAATCTGGTGAATGTTTACACACCTTGAAAGGTAGTAAAACTCCAGTAACTGGTGTAGCAGCCTCTTCTCAGGGTAACCATGCTATTTCTAGTTCACTAGACAGATCACTTCTATGGTGGGATTTGCGATCAGGCCAGTGCTTGAAGATCCTGGAAAGACATAAAACCTTATCGGAAATAGAAAGGGATGTTGATTAAGTCACTCCTTGCCCTCTGGATCTGCAACTAAACCGCTTGGAGCTTCTGCTTCGCTTTTTGAGAGCGGTAGGTGAGTCG
>NZ_JACJPA010000047.1:0-79793 GCF_014695845.1 Trichocoleus sp. FACHB-591 | reverse complement strand
CTCTCTAACAAAGCCTCAAACTCTTTGGGGGTGAGCCCGGTTAAACTACACAAGGTCTGCGGTTTGGTTCGTAGTTCCGCATATGTCATTTTCATCTACCGACCTCATTCCAGGTGCACGGTATAATTCTAAGTCCTAATTTCCGATAAGGTTTATAGTTTAGCAGGTGTGAAACTACTCTAAAGGCAGGCAAATTGTGAATCTACTGCCGTTACCTAGCTCGCTTTGTACTTTCAAGCTGCCTTGATGGGCCTCAACAATGGCCTTGGCGATCGCTAGCCCTAATCCAGCGCCTCCCGTTTGGCGAGAGCGATCGCCACTGACCCGATAGAAGCGCTCAAAAATGCGTAATTGATGTTCTGAGGCAATGCCAATTCCGGTGTCTTGAATATGAATCAGAGCGTGGGTATCCGCTTGCTCTAAAGTCACTGTCACGATCCCACCGTTAGGAGTGTATTGCAGAGCATTGACAATCAAATTAGCGATCAATCGGCTGAGCTGATTTTCATCTCCTGTGACATATAACGGTTCGTTAGCTCGGATCTGGGCCGTTAACTGAATCGGAGCAGCAATCTCAAGCACCGATAAACTCTCTACCAAGTCACTGATTAAGTCATTGAGACAGCAAGACTGATGCCTGTCTACCGACTTCTTTTGATCCATGCGAGAGAGCAGCAAGAGATCTTGCACTAGGGCAGCCAGTCGGTGGTTCTGGCGAGCGATCGCGCTTAGGGTTTCTTGCACTTCCTCAGACGAGAGAGAATCCGTGTCGAGAACTGCTTCCACAGTGGCGCGGATCGCCGCGATCGGGGTGCGTAATTCATGAGCTGCATCAGCGGTGAACTGTTGTATTTGGGCGTAGGAGTGGAAAACAGGCTGCATCGCCAATCCTGCAAGCCACCAACTGGCACCTCCTACCATCAGCATGGAGAGCGGCAATCCGACTGCGAGCAATAATCTGAGGGTGGCGAGATGGTCATCAAATTCCTGGAGCGACCGCCCAATCTGCATATAGCTCCAAGGACCTCCTGTAGCGGTTTTTAGCAACAAGGTAACTTGGCGGTAGCGGCTGCCATTATGGTCGCGAATAGTCTGCCAGCCTTCTTGAGTCGTTGGCGGTGGTAATCCTGGGGGTGGTGAGCTGAGTTGAGCCAACATTTGCCCCGATTGATCAAAGAAGCGCACGTAGTAGTGGCCTGTTTGGACAATGCCGAGAACGTGTCGAGATTGCGTGTCTTGGGAGCAGCTCGTGCCTACTACACATAACCCTGGCAGGACCTGTTTGACCACAGGTTCAAGCTGATTAGGTCGTTGCAACTTAGGCTCTAGGGTGTCGTGTAGCGTGCCCGAAATCGACTTCAGTTCTTGTTCTACCGCTTGCCAGTGGGTGTATGCCAACATTTCATAAGCAACCAAGCCACTGACACTAAGAATCAGCCCCATAACGCCAGCGTACCAGCCCGCCAGTTGAGCGCGAGTGCGATTAAATAGCTTATTTTGCTGCATGGGCGTAGAGTCGGTAGCCGAGGCCATGCACAGTCTCAATCAAGCCATCACAGCCTGCGTCAGCCAGTTTGCGTCGGAGCAGACGAATTTGCGCTGCTACCACATTGCTAGTTGGTTCCGCTCCCACCTCCCAAAGCTGATCCATCAACTGTTGGCTGGTGACCACTTGGTTGGGATGTTTCATGAAGTATTCCAGAGTCTGAAACTCCTTGGCAGTCAGGGCGATCGCTGCTGTTTCTCCACTCGCAACCTGGAGAAAAACCTGATGCGTCCCGTAATCTAACAGTAGATGTCCCACCTGTAGTTGCGACGGTTGCAGTTGGGGCGATCGCCGCTGTAAGGCTCGCATCCGGGCCAGAAGTTCTGCCATCCCGAACGGTTTGACGAGATAATCATCGGCCCCTGCATCTAAGCCTACGACCTTATCTTCCATGCGGTCCCTAGCCGTGAGCAGCAAAACAGGGAGAGACTTTTGCTGGGCGCGGAGTCGCTGGCAGAGTTCCACACCAGATAAGCCTGGGAGCATCCAGTCGAAGATCGCCAGCGTATACTCAACCCATTCTGTATTCAAATACTCCCAAGCGGTGGTACCATCTTGCACCCAATCCACCACATATTTTTCTCGGTTTAAGACGCGCTGAATCGCTTTGCCGAGATCAACTTCATCCTCTACCAGTAGAATTCGCATTCGCTTGTGGTTCCCGCTCGGTGCTACTGTTTGAAGCTGAAGCGACCATTCACCTTCTCACCGCCGATATCTGAAAGAATGGCGACTTTATATTCTCCAGCGTTACTCTCCGGCAAGATGGCAGCGTAATGCTGACCTTGCGCGTCATATTTCATGTCTAAGGATTTCTGACTGCCATCGGGTAACTGCACTTGAGCGGTGACTTTGGCATTGGCAATAGGCTCGTGATTGTCTCCCTTTTGCAAGAAGAAGTCGATGTGAGTCCCTGCTGCTTCTTTGGCAGTGACGAGTTCTAAGTGATACGGACCCGACTCAACCACTTGTCCTCCTTGTCCCCCGTGATTATCTGCTGGAGCAGAACTAGGGCTGGTGGCTGTAGAGACAGCAGGGCTACTGGTTGAATTGGTGGCTTGATTATTGGTCTGATTACCATTGCTGCAAGCCCCTAAGAATAGAAGTCCGAGGGTGACCGCAGCGATCGCACTAACTTTTAATTGCATAATTTTTCTCCTGGTTGGTAGAAGAGAGGTTAGGAAACAGATGCTTGCCAAATTTGGCATAGAGAGCAGGCAGGACCAGTAGAGTCAACGCTGTAGAGGTGAATAACCCGCCCAGAACCACGATCGCTAGGGGTTGCAAAATTTCCTTTCCGGGTCCGCCCGCCACGACTAAGGGAGCTAACCCTAAGGCTGAAGTAAACGCGGTCATCAGAATGGCGTTTAGCCGCTCCATTGAACCTTTGATCAAAATGTCTTTGAGTGGCATTCCTTCGGCAAACTTGGTGTTGTAGTTATCCACCAGCAGCAGGCCATTCCGGGTTGCGACTCCAAACAAGGTGACGAAGCCCACCAACGACGCGATCGATAAAATTCCTCCGGTTAAAGCCACGGCAATTACGCCTCCTACCAAAGCCAACGGCAAATTGATCATGATCGCAGCCGTGGAAGGAATCGACTTCACCGAGAGATACATGATGATCGTAATCACCACAAAGGCGATCGCGCTGAAGAGGAGGATGTTTTGACTAGCGCGTTCTTCGGCCTCAAACTGCCCCGCATACTGAATGTAATAACCAGGGGGTAATTGAACTTGTTGCTGCACCTGAGCCTGAATGTCGTTGACCACTGAGCGCAAGGCTCTCCCTTGAGCGTTGGCCGCCACCACGATCAGGCGCGAGACATTCTCCCGGTTGATGGTGTTTGGGCCTGTGCCTTCCTGAATCGTTGCGACTTGAGCCAACGGAATTTTATTGCCATTGGGCGTATCGACCATCAAGTTCGCGATCGCGTCTATGCTTTGGCGGGCGGCTGGGTTGAGCCAAACCACCAAATCAAAGGTTTGCTGCTGTTCTAAAACTTGAGACACCACTCGTCCATTCAGGGCGGTTTCAATCGTTTCGGAGAGCTGCCCCATGCTCAAGCCGTATCTCGCCGCTGTCCCGCGATCAAATTGGATTTGGATTTGCTCCACCGGGATTTGGGGTTCTAATTGCAAATCCACAATGCCCTCAACCGACTGCATCACATCATTCACCTGCTGACCCAGGATACGGAGTTGTTCCAAATCGGGACCAAAGATTTTGACGGCGATCGCACTTCTCACACCTGATAGCACCTCATCCATCCGGTGAGAGATAAAGCCACCCACATTAGGAGCCGCTCCCGGAACCTGGTTGAACTCTTGGCGCAAAGCTTCCAACGTGGTTTGGCGGTCTTTCATCCCCGCCGGGCTCAGCTCCACATCGATATGCGCCAAATTCACCCCAGCAGCATCGGCATCCCCCTCCGCCCGTCCCGCCCTCACCTGAATGGAGGCAAATCTGGAGTCATCCTTGAGCTGATGCTCTAATACTGAGGCGGCACTGTTGGTTGCTTCCAGAGAGGAACCAGGGTAGAGCAGCAGCGTGTTCACTAGCGATTGCTCTTGAAACTCCGGTAAGAAGATCCGCCCAAATGACGGCACGATGATGGCAGTAGCGACTAAACTGGCGATCGCCAAGCCTAGAATCAGGGGCGATCGCCGCATTGAGAACGTCAAGAGTGGTAGATAGAGCCCTTTGAAAAAGCGAGCTACCCAAGGTTCCCGTTCCGGTAAGCGACCGTAGGGCAGCAAAATCGCACAGAGAGCTGGGGTGACGGTTAAGGCAACCACACTAGAGGCCAGCACCGCGACTAAATACCCCAACCCCATCGGGATAAAGATGCTGCCTTCGACTCCCGTCAGCGCAAAGATAGGAGAGAAGACGACAACGGTGATGATCGTGGCTCCAAACACCGAATCCCGCACTTCTTGACAACCTTCAAACACGACCTCTAGAACGGGACGGGGGTGGGAGGAATACTTGTTTTCGCGCAGACAACGGTAGACGTTCTCAGCATCGACGATCGCATCATCGACCGCAGAGCCAATGGCAACGGCTAAGCCTCCTAAGGTCATCGTGTTCAAGCCCTGGCCCAGCCAATTCAGCGCCAAGATCCCGATGAGTAAGGAGAGTGGCAGAGCAGCTAAACAGACGGCTAAATTGCGCCAATTCATCAGGAACGGAATCAAGATCAAGGCGACGATAATACTGCCTTCGAGCAGCGCTTCTCGCACGTTTTCGATCGAGGAATCAATATAGGTTTCCTGCCGAAACGTGGTAGCCACTTGAATATCCGACGGCAAACCCACTTTCAACTCGGCCATTGCCGCTTCAACCGCGCGAGTCACGGTAGGCGTGTCTGCAAGTGGCTGTTTATTCACGATCGCCACCACCGCTTTTTGGCCGTTGACGCTGGCATCCCCTCGCTTCACGGCTGCGCCAATTTTGACCTCAGCGACTTCGGTAATCCTGACTGGAGTGCCATTGCGGGCTGTAATCACCGATTGCTTGAGCGCTTCAATGTCTTCAATGCGGCCAATACCGCGAATCAGCTTCTCGCGATCCGGGGTAATTAAATACCCTCCTGGTGCGTTCACATTGGCTGCTGCTACGGCCTCCGTGACATCCTGCAAAGACACATTAAAAGCTTGCAGCTTTTCCGGTGCCACTAAGGCCTGGTACTGCCGCACATCGCCGCCAAAGATGATAACTTGAGCGACTCCAGGTACGGCTAAGAGGCGATTGGTGACTTGCCAATCTACCAGCCGTCGCACTTGCATTAAGTCTGTGGTTTGGGAGGTGAAGGCATAAGTAACGATCGTGCCAATCGGAGAACTAATCGGAGCAACTTCCGGGGTTTCCACGCCTTCCGGTAGCTTGCTTTGAGCCGATTGCAAGCGCTCTGTGACCAACTGTCTAGCCTGATAGATATCGGTGCCCCAGTTGAAAATCACTCGCACCACCGAAATACTGGCCGCACTGGATGAACGAACCGTTGTCACTCCGGGAGTCCCATTGATGGCGCTTTCAATCGGCAGCGTCACCAGTGACTCGACTTCTTCTGGCGCGAGTCCAGGCGCTTCGGTTTGAATTTCGACTTGGGGTGGAGCAAAGGGGGGAAACACATCCAGCGGCATTTGGATGATCGTCCGAAAAATCCAAATTGTGATGACGATCGCGCCTAGAATCACCAGCCAGCGACGGGCGATCGCCCATTTAATAATGGCGCTTAGCATAAAAGTTCGCTCAATGTCGCTAACGAAGAGAACGCTCTGACTCTGAAGCCTGTGAAGTTATAGGAACGCGAGTCCTGTCCTGCTCCGGAATATCTGGTAAGTCATAATCTTGAGGAACCCTAAAACTTCGACGATGAGGACGATTAGCCCAGTACACGCCTGCCCCAAACGTACCTGCCGCGATCGCCCCTCCCACTGGAATAACCATCCACCAAGGGATTGTGGGTTGGCGACTCGTCGTGGTGGTTGTCTCCCCATGCTCGTGATCCTCAGCGGTTTTGCTGCCGCCACGTAGTGATTGGGCATAGAGTTGCATGGCTCGTTGGGTGACAATGCGATCGCCATCAAAGAGTCCGTTTTTGATCTCAACTAACTCCCCTGAGGCTTGACCCAAAGTCACTTCGGTCGATTGGAAGGCATCGCCGTTTTGCACAAAAACAATCTGTTTGTCATTCGTTTCCACCAGTGCAGACTTGGGAATAGCTAGCACAGGAGTAGGGCTGCGATCGGTCAGAACCTCCAACTCCGCAAACATCCCCGGTTTCAACAGCCCATCAGAATTCTCTAACTCAGCTTTGACAGGCATCACGCGCGTCTCCCCTTGCACAGCAGCGCCAATCACACTGATGCGACCTGTAAAAGTGCGATCGGGCAAACTTGCCACTTTTACTTGCACTCGTTGCCCCGTCTGAATGCGGTCTAGATCTTTTTCATAAATATTGGCGCTGACCTGCACGCTACTATCGTTGATGATGGTCATCACCTTTTTGCCAGCGTCTTCGCCTGATTCCCCTGTCGTGGTTTCGCGATCAGCCACAGTTCCTGCAATTGGAGCCGTAATGGTAATCGTGCCATCGTCATTGGCATTCGCACCTAGCTGTCGTAACCGAGTTTGATAGGTTTCGTCGCTCAGATTGACCCGTGACTGGGCTACCTGTACTGCTGATGCGGCATGTCGCAGTTGTGAGGTAGCTTCCGAAACTGATAAGCGGCTTTCAGCTTTGGTCAGGGCTGCCTGGGCTTGAGCCAGTTTTGTTTCCGACTCTAGAAATGTGCGTCTGGCGATCGCGCCGTTAGCCAATAGCTCCCGATCTTTGTCAAAGCGCTCTTGGGCAAAACTGACTTCACTGCGAACTTGAGCCAACTCAGTAGCCGCGATTTTCTGTTGCTGGGCATAGTTCTGTTGCGCCAGTTGTAAATCTGCTTGAGCTTGTTGCACAGAAGCGATCGCCTCGGAACGCCGATCGAGGGCTGTAGTTCGCAGTTCTGCCAGTTCAGGACTCGTCATGGTTGCCACCGCCTGCCCCGCTTTGACACGATCGCCGGGACTCACGAGCAGACGGGTCACGGTACCTTTTACGGGAGTCGTCACCTCTACCTGCTGATTAGGCAAAGGTTCAATTTGGCCCGTAGTCTTGAGGCCAAAGGCCAACCGCTGACGAGTCACAGGCTCTACTTTCAGCCCCATGAGCTGAGCCGTTTTCGCATCGACTGGAATTGCCCCAGCGGCTTGAGTCGTTTGGCTACCCCCCTGAAATTCGTTGTCTCCATGTCCCTTATGAGCCAAGCTCTGAATGGGAGCGGTCAACAGCAGCACGGTTAGGAGAGTGCTTGTGAGCTGAAAGATAGAGGATTGGGGCGGGGGGGTCATGGTGGTTTCCTGGGTAGAGCGCTTGCTGGAGGGCAATTTTCGCTTGGGGGCGATCGCTAGGCTTTTACTAAGTCAGACAACATGCAGTTTTGGTACTAACTTGTTTTCACCGTTGGTACCAAGCTTGTCGCCATTGCTGCATCTGCTGAATTTCAGCTTCTTGGGACTTGATGATGGCTTGAGCCAGTTGTTTGATTTCTGGGCGCTTGGACTTGCTGAGAGCATCTTGGGCCATCGTTACCGCTCCCTCATGGTGTGGAATCATGGCATTGATGAAGCGCAGATCAAACTCAGCATCGGCTGTTCCTAAGTCCATATCCATTGCCATGCCTTTTCTTTGATCCGGTGACATTGGCATGGCGTGACCCATCTGAGCATTCCAAGCGACGGGTTGAGCACTGGCGTTGGGGTACCAGGCTTGTCGCCACTGCTTCAGTGCTCCAATTTCTTTATTTTGTGCCGCGATAATATCGGCTGCTAACTTCTGAATTTCGGGTCGCTGCGACTTCTGCTGCGCCTCTTTTGCCATTGCTACCGCTCCCTCGTGGTGTGGAGTCATGGCATCTACAAATCGCAAGTCATATTCGGCATTGGCTGGGCCTAGCTCTATGCTGGCGCTGTGGTCCATCGTGCCGCTGTGATGCGCGTTGCCATGATTCATTGGTTGGTTTGAGCCAGCCGTAGTAGCAGCGGGGTTAGGAGTTTGAGCCTGATTTTGACTGGGTGTCGAGCAGGCATTCAAGAGGCTGGCAGTGGCGATCGCCCCTAGTAACAAAGCAATAGCACTGGTTTTCATCCGAAACATACGATACATAAATTCTCCGCAGAGAAATTGCAAAGGTCTATGCTGTTATTCTGAAGTCTCCCTTTGGCTGGAGTGTCAACTCTATATGTCAACTCTATAAATGAAATAGGCTCAAGCACCTTCTTGAGTTATCTATAGTCAGCTATTTACCCAGAGAAGCCAGCGATACACAGTCACTCAGCATTGCACCTACTTATGAAATCAAGATGAAATTGCTCTATCTCCCAGGAATGAGATGCTTTTGAGAAGAATGATGACGGTCACAAATCGGCTCGGAAGGGTTGGGCAATTTATAGTAATGGTTGATGAAATAGAATGACTCAAAACATTTTTCTCAGGAATAATATCACCGTGTTCGGCGAAGGCACCCAGCCTCTACTGTTCGCTCCTGGGTTTGGGTGTGACCAAAATGTGTGGCGTTTTGTAACGTCTGCCTTCAAAGACGATTACAAGATTGTCTTGTTCGATTATGTCGGGTCTGGAAAGTCAGATCTTCAAGCCTACAACGTCGAGCGCTACAGCGATCTCAAAGGTTATGCCCAGGATGTTCTAGATGTCTGCACCGCCCTGGACTTGAAAGACGTGATCTTCGTCGGGCATTCTGTGAGTGGTGTGATTGGGATGTTGGCATCTATTCAAGCCCCCCAACTTTTCAGCCAGCTCATCCTTGTGGCTCCTTCCCCCTGCTACATCAATGATTTACCGGATTACCAAGGTGGATTCGATCGCCAAGACATTGAAGAACTGCTAGATCTGATGGACAAAAATTACATTGGCTGGGCAAGCTTTTTAGCCCCTGTGATTATGCAGAATTCAGCGCAGCCAGAACTGACTCAGGAGCTTGAAACTAGTTTCTGCTCAACCGATCCGGTAATTATGCGTCGCTTTGCGGAAGTCACTTTTTTTTCTGATAACCGCTCTGACTTGCCTCAAGTGACAGTGCCATCTCTCATCCTGCAATGCTCTGAAGATGCGATCGCCCCTACTGAGATAGGACATTACCTACATCGCCATCTGAGCGCAAGCACCTTGCAAATGATGCAAGCGACAGGGCATTGCCCTCACATGAGCCACCCGGAGGAAATCATTCAACTGATCCAAACTTATTTGACTGAAACCCCTGCTAGCTGAGGCCCGCAACTCTAAGTTTATGATTTGCCAAATAGACGAGCCGTTCAATACAGCGCCCTGCGGTTTCCTCTCATTTAATGACGATGGCACCATCGCGATGCTTAACGCCACACTGTCGCAATTGCTGGGGTATGAGTCTAATCAGTTAGAGGGGATGCCCATTGAATCTATCCTACCGATTGCCAGTCGCATCTTCTATCAAACTCATTTCTTCCCGTTGCTGAAACTGCACGGCAAAGTCGAAGAAATCTACCTCTTACTCCGCGCTAAGCAGGGGGGCAACATCCCTATGCTCGTGAACGCGGTACGCCAAGAACGAGGCGGTAGCTGCTGCAACGACTGTATCTTGGTTCCCATGCGTCAACGCATTCAGTATGAAGATGAACTACTGCAAGCGAAGAAAGTAGCAGAGGCAGCTACTCAGGCCCAAAACCAGGCTAATGCAGCGTTGGCGCTAGCTCAGGCAGCGTTAGAGATTAAGCAGGCAGAGCTATTAGAGTTAAATGTCAAGCTCGAAGAGCAAGTTCAGCAACGGACTGCTCAACTGCAACAAGCCCTGAATTTTGAGTCATTATTGCAACGAATTACGGCCAAAGTCCGCGACAGTTTAGATGAGCGCCAAATCCTCCAAACAGCCGTACAGGAATTGGGGTTAGGGTTGGACGTCGAGTATTGCGATGTCGAAGTATATCAGGCTGATCAAACGCGATCGACCATTGCTTACGCCTCCCACCAGACTCTAGCTACGGCTCAAGGCTGGTATCTGGACATTACGCTTACCTCTCCTTGGGTGGATGTCTCTTTGTTAGCGGGAGAAGCGATGCAGTTCTGTCCCTTCGGCCCCGTGAGTGCGGTTCCGCATTCTAGTCAATTAGTTGTCCTCGCTTGCCCTATTTATGATGATCAGGGAGTTTTAGGGGATCTGTGGCTGTTCCGGCAAAAAGAACAAATTTTTAGTGACTTAGAAATCCGGTTGGTCCAACAGGTCGCGAATCATTGTGCGATCGCGCTGCGCCAGTCGCGCCTGTATCGTGAAGCTCAGATGCAAGTCCAAGAACTGGAACGGTTGAGCCAACTCAAAGATGACTTTCTCAATACGGTTTCTCATGAGTTGCGTACCCCGATGGCTAGCATCAAACTGGCAAATCAAGTCCTAGAAGCGAACTTGAAAACGTTGGGTTTGTTGGCCGATGAATCTCATGCGATCGCTCGTTCCTGCAAAATCATCCGCGACGAAAGCCAGCGCGAGATGGAGCTGATCAATGATCTTCTCGATATGGCTCGGCTTGATGCTGATACTGAACCGCTTAACCTGGCTACGATTGATCTTCAGCTTTTTGTACCCTACTTTGTAGAACCGTTTATAGAACGGACTCGTCATCAACAACAGCACTTGAAGATCAATCTTCCTGAAAATCTCCCCCTTTTAACCACAGATATTTCCTATTTAGAACGAATTTTAATCGAACTGCTGCATAATGCCTGCAAATACAGCCCTCCCGGAGCCACGATCGCGCTATCGGCTCAGGCAACTTCAGCAGCATTAGAAATTCAAGTTAGTAATTCTGGAGTCGAAATTCCAGTCGCAGAACATGAGCGAATTTTCAGCAAGTTCTACCGCATTCCCAATCATGATCCTTGGAAGCATGGCGGGACAGGGCTCGGATTAGCACTGGTGAAAAAGTTCGCAGAGCGCTTAGACATTGACATCCGAGTTGAAAGTAGTAGTGAGAAAACCACCTTTGTTCTAGAGTTTGAAGCTGCTGCCTCAACATCTCTCTAAATCTCTCGAAATTTTTCTAAGCGTTCTGATCTCTGAGTGCTCTGATCTTTAAGTGTTCTGCCCCCTGGGCGTTCTTTGCCTCAGCTATGAACCATTGGACTGCAATATTAATGATGGATTTCAATATATTTTGAGAAATTTAGTCGTTCTTAATATATGTTGCAAAAATTAAGGGAACTCTAAGTGCAGCCACCCTTGAATCCTGAGTTGAATCGTGACTATGCTGCCCACCCACGACATCAGTTCATCCTTAAATCGGGAAGTCCTCCTCCACCGTATTGCTAATCGTATCCGTCAATCCCTGGAGCTTCCGGAGATCTTGAGGAAGACTGTGGCAGAAGTGCGTTCCTACCTGGGAACCGACCGAGTCAAGATTTACCAATTTCAACCAGACGGTCATGGCGTGGTGATTGCCGAATCCCTACAGAGCGATCGCTTGCCCTCCTTGCTAGGTCTGCACTTTCCCGCCGACGACATTCCGCCCTATGCGCGGGAGTTATTCGTGCGGGCTCGGCAACGCTCAATCATCAATATGGGCACCCACGAGATTGGCATCAGCCCTCTCAACTGTCCCGAAACTGGGGAACTGCTCAACGAGACAGATATTCGCTATCGTCCCGTCGATCCTTGTCACCAAGAGTACCTGACCGCGATGGGCGTGCAATCTTCTATTGTAGTTCCGGTAGTGCTCGAAGCAGAAGCAACCGGGTCTTCTCAGGGTCCATCTCCCCAATCCCAGAGTCAACTTTGGGGGCTGTTAGTTTCTCATCATGCCGAGCCGCATACGGTCACGGAAGAAGAGTTGCAATTCATTCAAGCAGTGGTAGACCAAGTTGCGGTTGCCATTGCCCAATCCATTTTGCTGGAGCAGGTGCGAGCCCAAGCACGGCAAGAAGCCAACCTGAATCGGGTGACAGCACTGCTACAAACGTCTCCCACTGTAGACTGGCAAGATGCCCTGAAGGAAGCTGCTGACACTCTTGATGGAGGAGGCAGGCTGTATTTATTTCCAGACACCCACCACCCTAGAGAACTTTATACCTGTGGCGAGCAGCCCACCTTAATTGATTCCACTCAGAATCGCTGCATTGAAGAAAACTTACTGTGGCAGAGGTATTTGCACTCAGTCTTAACGACAGCTACAGATGGAACTGGATATCAACCTTGGTCGGTTGAGTGGATGCGGGCTGTTTACGAACTAGCAGAACCGACTCAATCTACCAAGCCAGCGCCTTCATCCTGGGCAGTGAATGATATCTATCAAGAACCCCTCTTTCGTACCTTGGCCCCCTTCTTTAGCGACACCAGGATTCGCAGCGCCTTAATTATTCCGCTGAAGCACGGCGCTCAAGTAATTGGTTGTCTCACCTTCTTCCGTAGTGGTCTTGATACTGAAACTCTTTGGGCTGGCTATCACAATCCAGATACGCGCCAGCTCATGGCACGGCAATCCTTCGACGTGTGGCGGCAAATCCAGAAAGAGCAGTCGCAAAGCTGGGTGGAAGAAGAGATCAAATATGCCCAAGTTTTAGGAGAGCGTTTCTCAGCAACGGCAAAACAATATCGGCTGTACCAACAGGTGCAAGGACTCAACGCCAATTTAGAGCGCCAAGTTGAAGAACGCACTGAAGAACTCAGACAACGTTCTGAGCAGCTCCAGCAAACGAACATCGAGCTGGAATATTTAGTGGAGCGACAAACCACCCTATCGCGCATTGTGTCCAAAATCCGGCAGTCCCTGGAGATTGACACCATCTTTCAAATCACCACTCAGGAACTGAGCCAGGTGCTCAAAGCTGAACGAGTCGCTGTGTATCGCTTCAAGCCTGATTGGGGCGGAGAGTTTGTCGGCAACTACGAAGCCACCATACCGGAATGGCAAAGCATTGGTCATTTAGGCGTGAATATGGTCTGGGATGACACTCACCTGCAAGAAACCCAGGGTGGACGATATCGTAACGGTGAGATTTCTGTCGTCTCTGACATTTATCAACCAGGGTATGCTCAGTGTCACATTGACTTGCTGGAGCAGTTTGAGATCAAAGCTTTTATGATCGTTCCCCTCTTTGTGGGCTCTAGCCTTTGGGGACTGTTAGGTGTTTATCAACATTCGACAACTCGTGATTGGAAGCAGTCGGAAGTTGAGTTTGTCAGCCAAATTGCGACTCAACTTGGAGTTGCGCTACAACATGCACAATTGCTTGCTAGTACTAAACAACAGGCTGAACAATTAGCAAACACCTTAGCTGACCTGAATCAGACTCAACTTCAGTTGGTGCACAGCGAGAAGATGTCGAGCTTGGGGCAACTCGTGGCGGGCATTGCACATGAAGTGAATAATCCGATCAACTTCATTCACGGCAACTTAGCGCCGATTCAGGAGTACACTCAAACCTTGCTTGATCTGATCCATGCCTATCAGCAGGAGCATCCTACTCCATCAGCAGCCCTAGATCAGCAGCTTGAAGATAGCGACCTGAGCTACATTGAAGAAGATTTTCCCAAGCTGTGTGCCTCGATGAAGCTAGGCACTGACCGGATTCGAGAAATTGTTCAGTCTCTACGCAACTTCTCGCGCCTTGACGAAGCAGATGTGAGAGCGGTTGATCTGCATGAGGGTTTGGAGAGTACTCTTTTGATTCTGCAACATCGATTGAAGCCAGGTCCCTCTAATCCTGTAATTGCCATTGAGAGGCACTACGAAGAACTGCCGTTAGTGGAATGCTATGCTGGGCAGCTCAACCAAGTCTTTATGAATTTGCTGAGCAATGCGATCGATGAATTAGTTGATGCTGCGACCGAGAATACCATCTCGTCCAAAACCATCACCATTGCTACCCGCAGTGTCGATGCTGAGTGGGTAGAGGTAGTGATTCAAGACAATGGTCGGGGCATTCCCGAAGCCGTTCAAGCCAAGTTGTTAGATCCCTTCTTCACGACTAAACCCATAGGACAAGGAACTGGTTTAGGTTTATTTATCAGTCATCAAATTGTTGAGAAACACAATGGTGAGCTGTTGTGTCGCTCTCAGCTAGGAGAGGGGACAGAATTTGTCCTGAAGTTGCCCGTGCAGCAAAGAGTTGCGATCGCCTAAACCCTGCGAGTGCTGTGAAAATTGGTATTGCTTAACGCTCTAAATCACTGTTGCCGCGCTTGCAGCAGAGCAATTTTCACGCTTTCCCACTCTGCCTCCAACTGTAAAACTTGGGGATGCGTGCTTACCTCCCCTTGATGTCCGATTGTTTCTAGTTGGTTGCAAAGTTCACTAAAAGAGAAGATGCCGAGGAGGTCGCTACTCGACTTGAGGCTGCGGGCTGCTAGCGCCAATGCTGTTGCATCCGCTTCAGCAATCGCCTGATGCATCGCTGCTAAGCGTCGAGGCACCTCCTCCAAAAAGCAATCAATCATTTGCAGAAACAGTTCAGAGGCATCTTCACCTACCCGCTCTTGAACTGAACGCTTCGCCTCGGCGATCGCGATTGCTAGTGCCGATGAGGGGAGAGAGGAGGTGACTTGCGGGTAAACTTGACATTGGCTGAGTGCCCGCACTAGTTCTTTCACCTGCACGGGTTTGCTAATGTAATCGTCCATGCCGCAACTCAGGCACTCTTCGCGATCGCCTTGCATGGCATTTGCGGTCATGGCCACAATTCGGGGGCGATCGGTGGAACCCCATTCTCGGTAGATCGCTTGAGTTGCCGTTAAACCATCCATTTCTGGCATTTGTAGGTCCATCAAGATCACATCGTAAGACTGGCGGCGTAAGGCTTCTAAGACTTCTAACCCGTTGCTAGCCAGATCAGCCCGATAACCGAGCCGCCGGAGGAGATGGGTGGCTACCTTTTGATTAGTTACATTATCTTCAGCCAACAGAATCCGTAAGGGTAAGCACTCAGCTAATTGTGAATCAAAGGGAGAACTAATGGGACTGGACGAGAGAGACGTTGATTTAGTAACCGTGGCCCCAGCAACCGGAGCAACAATCGTGAAGTAGAAGGTGGAGCCTTGCCCAACTTGACTTTCCACCCATATCTTGCCGCCCATTAGCTCACAAAGCCGCTGGCTAATCACTAAGCCAAGGCCTGTACCGCCATACTTACGAGTGGTGGAAGCATCCACCTGGCTAAAAGACTGAAACAAGCGATGAAGTTGGTTTTGAGGAATGCCAATCCCTGTATCCCTCACCGCAAATCGAATCTCGTAGTGGAGTGACTGTAGGTCTAGAGGTTGTCCTGTCACAGAAACCATGACCTCTCCTACCGGGGTAAACTTGATGGCATTGCTGAGCAAGTTCACCAAGATTTGCTGTAAGCGAGTTACATCTCCGACGATCGCGCTTGGTACCGTCGATTCTATAGTGTAGGCTAGCTCCAATCCTTTTCCGTAAGCTTTTGGGCTGAGCAAATCTAGCGCTCGCTCTACACAAGCGCGCACACTCAAGGTTTGCTCCTCCAACTCCAACTTGCCAGACTCAATTTTGGAAAAATCTAAAATGTCGTTAATCAGGGTGAGCAAGGTTTCACCGCTGCTACGAATTGTCTCGGCAAAATCGCGTTGCTGAGGCATTAATGGCGTATCCAGTAGCAGACCCGTCAAGCCAATCACGGCGTTCATGGGGGTGCGAATCTCATGGCTCATGGTGGCCAGAAACTTACTCTTGGCTTCAGTGGCTGCTTCTGCGGCTCGCTTAGTTTCCTCCAGAGAAAAGTTTTGCTGCTTGAGTTGTTGGCGTTGATGCCGCTCTTGTTCTAGAAGCTGAGCTTGAGCCAAGGCAATCCCTACTTGGTCGGCTACAGCTTCAAGTAACTCAATTTCATCGGCACTCCAGTCACGACGCTGATCACATTGATGTAGGGTGATGATGCCATTCGGCTCCCCTTGATAAGAGGTGCGGATCGCCAAAATGGATTTGATGCGGAACTCCTGACAGAGCGGCAGTAGGCATTGCAGCAGGGGGTTGTTATTAACATCAGCAGAGGCGATCGCTCGCTCTTGCGCTAAAACTTGTTGGGCATGGGGATTGTCATGAATCGGAATGCCGACTTGTAAGAGGGAGGCATAACCAGACTCTAAATATTCGGCTTTGACCTCCAGTTGCCGAGTTGGGGTAGCCATATAGCCAAGAATCAGACAGCGGTTGGCTTGGAAGGCTCGACCGATTTGAGCGACTGTCGTCTGAAAAATCTGTTCAGGATCGAGACTTTGACGAATCCTTTGAGTAATTTCTTTGAGCAACGAAGCGCGATGTAGTTGCTGCCTTAAAGCAGTTGCGGCTTGCTGACGCTCAATTTCACTACCGCTCCACTGAGCCATTAGCTTCAACAGTTCTTTATCAACCGGTTGGAATCGTTCTTGAGTCGGCACACGGCTCCAGAAGCACAACACGCCATACATTTCACCCGCAACCAAGACCCGCATCCCAAGATAACTTTCGATTTTGAAGTCGGTATGACCAGGATGCTGACACCACTGGGATGCACTCGCATGTGGAATAAATAATGGTTCCGCAAGTTTGAAGGTCTCTGAGCAGTAAGTTTGTTGAAGTTCAAAGATGGTGCCCGGTGTGACTGAGCCATCTGGAGCCTGGACTGCAATGATTTCGTAGCGATCGCCTTGAATATGAGATAGAAAACTAAACTCAAGCTGGAATTGCTGACAGCCGAAAGCCAACAGTTGCTGGAGGCGAGCCTCAAAGCCGAGTTCATGATCCACACTCAGGTTATATAAAGCGCGAATGGCTGCTGCGCCTTCTCGCAGTTCTCGGGCTGAGCGATTGGACTTTTGCTTGAGATGAACTGCCAAGGCCAGTACCCAGGCGAGAGACAGACCACCCAATAAAGTAATTGTGGGGAGTGGAGAATGCATCCGCTCTAGCAGGGCTGGAGTTGGCCAGACCTGGAGCCGCCACGTAACCCCATACATAGGAATGCGCGTTGCTCGTCCCCACTGCTTTTGCAGTTGCCTATTCGCAGTTGGGTCCTGGTAGATCTGCTCGTTCCCATCAAAAATTGCTACTGCGAAGCCCGACACATCTTTTTGCGTCAAGATGTCATCGATGAGCGTTTGAGTTCGGTACGTGGCAGCAATAAACCCATCAAACTGGGTTGGTTGAGGAAAGATGGGCACATATAATTGAAAGCCTTTCCCCCCCTGGGCTAAGTCAATCTCATGAGTCATCCGAATTCTTTGTTGGTCTCGCGCTGCTATGAGAGCCTGACGCTGCTGGGAGTCAGAGCCAAGGTTGAGGTTGAGCGCAGCTTCGTTTCCCTTCAGGGGGGCAATCCAGCGCACCTGAAGATTTGGGTCTATCCAGGCGATCGCTTGATAGCTCTTAAAGTGCTCCAGATTTAAGTTGGCGTTAAACTCCCACTCTTCCTGAGGCGGCTTACCCCCATGCTCCCACCGCTTAGCGATGCGTACCAAGGCCAATACTTTCGGCTGAATCTTTTCCTGAATCTCTAGCTTCAGCTTGGCTGCCTCTTGATCAACCGCACGTTGAATCTGGATTCCCTCTTGCTTCACGAGTGCCTGCCAAAGCCAAAGGCTAGCAGCGGAGGTGCTCAGACCCACTGCCAACGGCAATACAAACAATGAAGCCAGCGCGCGCTTTTGCAGCATGCCGAGAATTGCTAGCGGCCGAGTCGGCATCTTCTCAAGATTTTGGTTGCATAGAAATACTTTTCCCCACCAAGGCTGACTGAATCACTGTGGGTTGTGAATATCGAAACAAAACGCAACACCCTTGTGATGGGTGCTGCGTCAAAATGCTGTAGGTTTGGGGCAAAATCGTACGAACTTCGGGTCTTTCCTGCTTGTGGTGAAGGTTGAGCGCCACTGCTCATCTACCACATCGTAGCATCAGTCAATTTGGATCAGCTTTTGGCGGACGCAGGCGCAGAACAGCAGGAGGTCCAGTGGGCTAGGACACACAGCGAGTTGAGCCGCTCGGCTTACCTACTCCGGGCAGAACGCTCGTAGAATTCTCGGGTGCTGGTCTCTAGCTCTGAACCACTGGTTAACGGAATCAGGCTAAAGGGCGCAAACAAAAATAGGATGAGTGAGAAGAGGGAGACCTGCCTGCCAGATGTGGGTGAGATAGGTTTTGCGGTCCGGGGAGCCTGGAGGTAGGAGGCGATAGCTAAAGTCACAACCCAAACACTGAGTAGTGCCACAGCAATGGCCAAGATTGGTAGCAGCATAGAGCCTTCCAGCATTAGTACTTCTGTGGTTTATGTTTGCCACCATAACGAGGTCAAACTGTACCTGCAACATTCCTTAATAGAAAAGCCAAGTTGTAATATTTAGATACAACTCTCTTATAAATCGCTCCCGATTTCTATATCTCCACGATTCTGGCTGAAGAGATTGGCGCTTGAAGTCTGTCTCTTTACTTGGCTGTGAGGTCTAGAACCCATTGATAAGAATCCGCTACGTCTTAAAGCGTTTATGAGAGGCTCGCTGGCAAGCACCTACTGACTTCCACACCGTTCGTTTGTCCCTAATGCAGATGAGTTGGTATGGTTTCTGCTTCTTTTACTTACATCTGCCACGGGTTGGAATTGCTTCGATTCGGAAACCCCTCAAATGATAGAGGGTTATGTTTCTATCGGTCCGTTACCTTGTCTAGGACGATGGCAAGCTCATTCATGAGCCTGTTGCAAGGGTGGTTCCATCCATACTCTTGCTGCACCCATTTCTAGGTGACACCATGAACCGTATTTCTTCAGTGCTAACGACTTTGGGCCTAGCTGCCACTCTAATTGGTATGCCCTCGGTTGTTCAAGCTTACCCCACGACTGCAATCACCGCTCCCATGGGGTCTGTCGATGCTTATAACGAAGGCGTGTACCAAGCTCAGCAAGGCAACTACTCTAAGGCGATCGCTAACTGGAGTCAAGCGATCGCGTTCAATCCGCAATTCCCCGAAGCTCACTACAACCGGGGGCTTGCTCACTTAATGTTGGGAGATGCGTCAGCAGCGATTGCAGATTTCGACCGCACCCTAGAGATTAACCCAAAAGATGGGGATGCCTACAACAACCGAGGTCTAGCGCAGCAAGCGCTGGGTAATGAGTCTCAGGCGATCGCAGACTTCACTCAAGCCCTCCAGATAAATCCCCAAGATGCTGAAGCCTACCAGAATCGGGGCTTTGCTCGGCTGAGCTTAGGAGATAAGGCTGGAGCAATCCGGGATGCTCGGCAGGCTTCTGCTCTATTCTTAGCGCAAGGCAATCCTCAGGAAGCGCTCCGTAGCGTTTCCTCAGACACGCTTTAGGGGAGTGAGGGGGATGGCTCTAGCTTTTCCTCTTTCAGTCAGGATTAACCTTTGCTAAATTTCGTGCTAAATCTCGAAATTGAAGCCTTTTTCCCTGAGTTGGCGATATTTGGTTGCATCGAACTGATAGAGGCGGGCGGCTCGATGTGCAACGTCGGTTTGAGTTTCTTCTAGTTCAACCAAGAGATTCATCTTTAGAAGCTTCTTGCGAAAGTTGCGTTTATCGAGCCGCCCGCCCAACACAGTTTCGTAAAGAGTTTGCAGTTGGGACAGCGTAAATTTTTGGGGAAGTAATTCAAAGCCGATCGGCTCATAGCGAACTTTGCCTTTGAGTCGAGCGAGCGCTATATCGACAATTTGCGTATGGTCAAAGGCTAGCGAAGGGAGATGGGAGATCGAAAACCAGGCTGCTTCGATGGCATCGGTCGTGGCTTCGATAGCATGCTCCCTGAGATTAACTAAGGCATAGTAGGCAACGGTGACAACGCGCTCACGAGGATCGCGATCGAGCGCCCCAAAGGTATATAACTGCTCTAGAAATACATCTTGTAGTCCTGTTTCTTCCTGTAGCTCTCGGCGAGCCGCCGCATCAATGGATTCGTCAATTCGGACAAAACCGCCAGGAAGTGCCCACTGATCTTGAAAGGGAGGTAGGTTGCGTCGGATCAGCATCACTTGTAGGTTATTCGGCTCATCCAGCCCAAATATTACGCAATCTACAGCCAAGTTGGGGCGGGCATATGGGTACAGGTAGGCCATGGATTGACATCGTGTATTTTTGACACTAACCTTGTTGTTATAGGTACACTATCCCATAGTGGAGACCCAAATTAAATTAGTGCGTGGCTTGGAATGACAACTCAAACACAACTGCCGATTCCTCCACACTTTGCTACTCAGCGCGTCGGTGAGGTGTGGCGCGTTCCTTATCAAGAGCGAGCAGTGCAGGCGAAAGCATGGGCTAAGCAGCAGGGATTACAACCAGCCGCCAAAGATCAGACACGCATCTGCTTAATGGCGATCGATGTACAAAATACCTTCTGTATCCCTGATTTTGAACTGTTTGTGGGTGGGCGATCGGGCAATGGCGCTGTGGAAGATAACGGGCGATTGTGCGAATTCATCTACCGAAATTTGGACGTGATCACCGAGATTGCGCTAACAATGGATACCCACACAGCGATGCAGATTTTTCATCCTAGCTTTTGGGTGAATGGTGCTGGAGATCATCCCGCTCCTATGACCATGATTTCTTTAGCAGAAGTGCAGCAGGGTATTTGGCAGGTAAATCCTGCGATCGCCTACAGCCTTACCCAGGGCAACTACATGCTGCTAGAACGCTTTGCCTTGCACTATACCCAGCGCCTCAGCGACAACGGCAAATATCCCCTGACTATTTGGCCTTATCACGCCATGTTAGGCGGTATTGGGCATGCGCTGGTTTCTGCTGTAGAGGAAGCCTGCTTCTTTCACGCGATCGCCCGCAACAGTCAAACTCATTTTGAGATCAAAGGGGGGAATCCCTTAACAGAGAACTATTCAGTGCTGCGGCCTGAAGTGCTTGATAACCCTGACGGTCACCCGATCGCCCAGAAGAACACCCACTTGATTCAAAAACTGCTGGAGTTTGATGCGGTAATCATTGCTGGACAGGCCAAAAGCCATTGTCTAGCCTGGACAGTTGATGATTTGCTCAGCGAAATCCAGATCCAAGACCCCAGCCTGGCTAAAAAGGTTTATCTGCTGGAGGATTGCACTTCGCCGGTTGTAGTTCCTGGGGTTGTCGATTTTACGGAGCAAGCGAATGCTGCGTTTCAACGCTTCACCGATGCAGGCATGCATGTAGTGAAATCTACAGAGCCGATCGCGCTTAGAAACCACAATTAGCAGAATAAGAGGCGATTGCTCCCCTGATTACTAGGGACAGTATTACTGAGGCTCTACTAGGCGTTTGAGGCGCAGGTAGGCTTCCTCAGGGGTGAGGGGTTCTGATTCCGTTTCATTGGGAATGTAAAACTGGCGGCTATCGGGAAAATGACGCACCACAAAGCTGGGAATTAAGCCTAACTTCATGGCTTCATAGCCTAATTGCTCTGCTGTTTCGGCTAGGGTAAATTCGTCGTGGAAGTGGCGCTCAATCATGATGAATCCTAACTCCTACAAACCACAGCAGTAGTCTTTGGTAGACTTTACCACATTAGATTTGTGGGTTTCTGTTGGTTAGGTTTTACCCAGCTATCTAGAAGGTTAGTTGAGGCTTGTGAAATTGGATTCGCTCTCCCTTCCGCTGGTCTAAGAAGGTTGTAAGAAATGGTGTCTATGCCAAACGGACTCTGTCTTAGGGCAGTTTGGCCTGTGAGATAAATGAAGTAGAAATTAGGATGATAAATCTCGTGAAAACTGTGTTCTATGAAATCAATGACTAAAGTCTTTTCTATAGTTGGACGCTGGACAGCTACTATTCTATTTTGTGCTTCAGCGATCGCTTTCGTTTGGCAAGGTGCGTTCTTCTCGAACACGAGCGCAATGGCCGCTCCTGCTGCCACCTTAATCGCGACAAGCGATACGGGTGAGCAAGTTAAGAAAGAAAACAAGAGTTTTGTAAAAGATGCGGCAGAGAAAGTGAAAGAAACTGCCAACAAAAATGCGAGTCGGGTTGAGGACGCAACTGATGGTAGCGCCAACCCAATCCAGCGCAAGGCTCAGAGAGATGTAGCTCGCATTGAGAAAAGAGCCGATGAAGATGCAGCTCGGACTCAAAAGGCGATCGACAACAACGTAAATGCAGTTGAACGTGCGGTTGACAGCATCAAAGGTGTCTTCGGTAAGTAGACAATAAATAGCAACTTCTTAATTAGAGAGCGATGGAGAACTGAGTCTAACTAGTTCTCCATCGCTTTTTTAATAGTCAGTTATGCAGCGCGGGCTTTGAAGCTGAGAATGGCACCGAATTAGAGAATGGCAGCGATCGCCCTTGTGCAATCTCTGGGTGACGTAGGCAGGATAATAACAACGGTTTGTAGCTATCCCAAGTCATAGCTTTATCTGGCAAACTCCAGACGGTAGCTTTTAGTACAACGAGCGATGAAGCGTGGGCGGTATACCAATACACGAAGCCTTAATGTGCTTTCCATCGTTTCTGTTGGGTTGGGCGAACAAGTATGTCTACGCTGGATAGGGCTATTTCTGCATCTGTGCCGCCGGATGCTTCTGAGTATGCGGAAGCCTGGCACTTAAAACCAAGTCCAATTTTGTCAGTGCAAGAGTTGCTGGAGTTGAATGAGCGATCGGATCGCCAAGGCTGGCAGCAATTGAGCAGACATCTAACGGTGATGGTGGCTAGTGGTGCCGTCTGGGGTTTGAGTTGGGGGCACTGGTGGGTAGCAATTCCAGCATTGGTGGTTTACGGTTTTAGTCTGGCGTCGATGTTTGCACCTATGCATGAGTGTGCGCATCGGACGGCATTTGTTAGTCACCCGGTGAATGATGCAGTGGCATGGCTAGCCGGGGTGTTGTCGTTCTACAACAGCACATTCTATCGGCGCTATCACAAGTGGCATCATCGCTATACCCAAATTCCGGGGAAAGATCCGGAGTTGGAGGATATCCCCCCAACCAACTGGATGAACTACCTCTGGCAGATGAGTGGCGTTCCTTGGTGGATGGGGAAGGGACGGAGACATATTCAGACTGCGCTCGGACAGTTTGAAGGATGTCCGTATATCTCTGAAACAGCGCGAGGAGAAGTGACGCGATCGATTCGATGGCAGTTGGCCGTCTATGGCGGCGCGATCGCCCTTTCCATCGCTGTTCAACAACCCTGGTTCTTCATCTACTGGCTGTTGCCACTGGTGGTAGGACAACCAATCTTGCGTTTCGTTTTGCTTGCAGAGCACACAGGTTGCACCCAGGATGGCAATCCTCTGAGTAATACACGCACCACTCTGACAATGTGGCCGATGCGATTGTTGATGTGGAATATGCCGTTCCATGCGGAGCATCATCTCTACGCATCGATCCCCTTTCATGCTTTACCTAAAGCCCACGAAAAGTTGGCAGGGCAGTTCACTGAAGTAAGACCAGGATATGTAGCAGCCAACCGTCATATTGCTGCTCGGTTTGATGAGGCTGCCTGAGTAGTTGGATCAGATGCTAGACGGTGGAGAACTGTCTTGCTCCAGTGCTAACCCTCTTTTTAGGAAAACCCCACATGACTCCAGCTCTGTCTGAAATCGCCCGTGAGCGCGGTATCCGCTATTTTTTGATCTCGTTTACCGATCTGTTTGGGACGCAACGAGCGAAGCTGGTGCCGACACCGGCGATCGATTCGATGGCAACTAGTGGTGCGGGATTTGCGGGGTTTGCCACTTGGCTGGATATGACGCCTGCTGACCCAGATATGTTTGCCCTGCCTGACACCAGCAGCCTGTTTCAATTACCCTGGAAACCGGATGTAGCCTGGATGCCCACAGATCTAGTGACACCCAAAGGGATATCGATTCAGCAAACTCCCCGTCTGGTGCTGAAGCGAGTGCTGCAACAGGCGCAGGATATGGGCTACAGCGTCAAGACAGGAGTAGAATGCGAATATTTTTTGTTGTCAGCCGATGGAGAAACGTTATCGGATTTGTGCGATCGCCAGACCAAACCCTGTTATGACCAGCAAGCCCTGATGCGGCGGTTTGATGTGATTGCTGAGATTTGCGATGCCATGCTCACTTTAGGGTGGGGAGCTTATCAAAATGATCATGAAGATGCCAATGGGCAGTTTGAAATGAACTGGACCTATGCTGATGCGCTCGTAACTGCCGATCGCCATGCTTTCTTTAAGTACATGGTGAAGGCGATCGCGGAAAAGCATGGGCTCCGGGCCACTTTCATGCCCAAACCCTTTGCCCAGCTCACCGGGAACGGCTGCCATACACATTTATCCGTTTGGGATGCAGTGGGTACTACCAACCTGTTTCATGATCCCGATGGAGAACTAGGGTTGTCCTCCTTGGCCTACCACTTCATCGGTGGGGTTCTCCATGCCGCCCCTGCTCTCTGCGCCTTCACCAACCCCACGGTCAATTCCTACAAACGCATCAACGCTCCTGCTACCCTCTCTGGGGCAACTTGGTCTCCCAATACGATTAGTTACAGCGGCAACAACCGGACCCACGCCATCCGCATCCCCGAACCTGGACGCTTTGAGCTACGTCTAGCCGATGGAGCTGCCAACCCCTATCTGTTACCCGCCGCCCTCATTGCCGCAGGATTAGATGGAATGGTGCAAAAACGAGATCCGGGTCCCCGCTATGACAACAACAATTACACTCAGCCCCTACCTCCAGACACGGCGAAATCTCTTCCTGGCAACCTTCTCGATGCCCTACGCCAGCTAGAAAATAACTCGACCTTGCACGAATCACTAGGAACAGAGTTTGTGCAGTCTTATTTGAAGCTGAAGCATCAAGAATGGCGTGACTACAGCACCCAAATCACTCCTTGGGAGCGAGAAACTACTCTGGATTGCTAAACTTCAACGGGTACAGCAAAGGATGAGATGTGAATTATGTCACTTCCATCGTTAATAATTCCAAGGCGTTGAATCCTCCGGAAGAACCAAGCCAGTAAACTTGAAACGGCTTAGGGTGGATATAGAGTTGCAGTCCTCCCTAGGAGCACCCGAAAAACAAAGACTAGTTCTTTGAGACCAATAATTTTTTAAGTGCGCTACGGCTGCGCTACTGCCCTCACTCGGAGGCTTGGCGATTGCAATGAGGAAAAACCACGCCTTATTTTTTAACTGGCCTGCTCACTGGACGAGACGACGGTTCGTGCGATTTGGGATCGTGGGGTGCGCTTTACCGACCGCGGTCTCTCAAATAACGCGTTGTGAAAATCAGAATTTATCAGTTATGGGAACTTCAAAGCAAATCGATTCAGCCGCTACAGGCCAACTACGGTCTCGACCAGAACAGCCTACAGTATTTGGAAAACCTGGGCTGCATCCTCTCCAGTTAAGTGAAAAAAGAGACGGTTTCCTTTATGTGCCTGCTAGCTATCGCGCCGATCGCCCCGCTCCTTTAGTGTTGATGCTACATGGTGCTGGAGGGGATGCTGAAGGAGCGCTGATTATCCTTCAGCAAATCGTTGATCCAGTCGGAGCGATTGTCTTGGCAGTTGACTCGCGGCGGCAAACTTGGGATGTGATTATGGGTCAATATGGGCCAGATATTGCCTTTATTGATCAAGCGTTGGCTCAGACCTTTAGCCGTTATGCCATCGACCCTCAGCGAGTTGGAGTAGCTGGGTTTTCCGATGGCGCTTCCTATGCTCTCTCCCTAGGCATCATGAATGGAGATTTATTCACCCATGTCCTCGCTTTTTCGCCGGGATTTATGGCTCCGATTCGGCAAGCAGGCGATCCACATATCTTCGTCTCTCACGGAACCCAAGATAAAGTACTCCCAATTGATCGTTGTAGCCGCAAACTGGTGCCGCAACTAAAAGGAGCTGATTACAACGTGCTGTATCAAGAATTTGAGGGACCGCATACAGTCCCAACGGCGATCGCCCAAGGAGCCTTGGAGTGGTTTATTCAGACCGAGCCAACCCAAGCAAATCCCAACCAAAGCTAAGCCCTTCCGGATGCAGTAAGGCGATCGATGGAAGGACTTAGCAGCTTCAAAAAAGTAGAAATAGAAATTTTATGGCAGCAATGCTGAGCGGGGGCTGGCTATTCCCTCAGCTTGAATGGTTGAGAAGGCCGCTTCACCCAAAATTCGATGCGCTGCTGTGGTGGGGTGAATGCCATCCCAAAACAAAAACTGATTAGGATTGCCACAAGCATTAGAACCTGCTAAACATCCACTAGTGACATTGGCGAAGCCAAACTTGGTTGGATTGCTGATAGCTTCTCGGTAAAGTGTGTTGGCATCTAGAGTTGCAATCTGTAAATCTGGATGTTGCTGAGTCAGCACTTTGAGCGATCGCCGTAAGCCTTGATTGTGGGTTTGGCTCAAGGCACTGAGAGTCTTAGCTTGGCCTCCATTCCGGGTAGAAGGAAGCTGCCCCAAGTCTGGTAGATTTGCCACTAAGATCTTTCTCGCTCCCACTTTGTTCAGCGATGCGATCGCCTGGGTAATATTCTGGATCGGGCCATTGGTGTTGCTGACTCCTTGCAAATAATCATTTGCCCCTGCCCACAACACGTACAGAGCTTGAGAATCTGCTTTTGGATGGGTTTGGGTAAATGAGTTGACTTGGCTCAGCAGCCCCGGAACTAAACTGCTGCGATCGCTGCTAGTTGTGGCCCCACCATAGGCGAAGTTGCTCGTCTGCGCATTAGATAAAGAGAGGCGATCGCCCAGATACTCCACCCAGACTCGACCATTTGAGTAGCGTCCTTGGTAATACGTGGGACGAGGCGGATACATCCCTCCAGTTGCCCGAAACACAGTGCCTACATCTGAAAGGCTGTCTCCAAACACATAGAGCTGATTAATGGGAGTGGAACCTTGAGTAGATAGTGTCAGTGCAACCATAAAACCCAAAAACGCCAGAATTACTGCTAAAAGTCCTTTTTTTATCACGTTCAAAATCTTCCTATTCAAACCTTCTGCTCAGGAGAGCTAGGTTGGATTACCCAAATTGGAGCCTGTAAGCATCCTGGAATCGCCCTTGACACTTGCTCTACTCTAGCCATTCCGCTAGTAAGTGCGGAGGAGACAAACCGTACTAAATGGAGAGGATTGTTCTACCCTGTAGCACTACAGCTAATACCAATTCCTAAGCGGTGACTTACTAACAGACTTCCGGTCCAATATTCATTCAGAGTCTCAGGGACGTTTACAGGCGGTGCTGCCCCAGTCACCCGTAAAAGGAAGATTGAGGGAGAAATCTACTTGGAACAGTATCTATCTGACAAAGATGGCTCAGTTGAGATCTAACTCTCTGGTTGAATTGGGCGATCGCGGTTAAATCTTCAAAGCCATCTCAGCTCGATGTCTTGCTATCCAGGCCCAAGCCCACTGAAAAGTTATGCCTGCTCGTTGGGCGGCTTGTTCGTCTTCGGGACGATCACCCACATACAAGCAGTTTTCTGGTAAGTGATTGTGTCTAACCATCGCCAACTTCAGCATTCCAGGATCAGGTTTGCGATACTGACGGAACCATTTCGTTATGCTGTGGTTGTGGACATTGTGGCGAGTCACCCGGAAGCACTTTCTGCCTTCAAAGTCAGGACAGAAGTAGATTTCTTTCAGTTGAGGAATGAGTTGCAGAGTATATTGCTGCTCTTGGATGCATTGCTTGATAGATTTGTGCCCAGCCGCAACACCGCCTTGGTTGGTGATGCCTACGATGAGCCAATCTGCGGGATAGCTCTGGATCGCTAGATCTGCCCCAGCAATGATTTGTTGGTCTTGGGGGTGCTGCAAATATAGCTGTCCCTCTAAGGGTTCGCGGATGGTGCCGTCGAGGTCGAGAAGAAGAAGGCTCATAATAGGAAAACTGCGATCGCCGAAACACTTAGACCAACCGCAAGCTCAATTGCTGTCAGCCCTACTTTCTATACTGATAATTTGCTCAGCTCAATTCATCAGCCCTAAGGAGAGATCGCGCTTGGTAGCTAAGCCTACAGGCTCTATCACTACCTAAATAAATGCCAATCGCTCAGGGTGCAGTTTGGGCTCACTAATCAAGCTTGGCAGATTACTCAATGTAGCGATCGCCCTGAGTAACTTGTTGAGTGACCTGTGCCTTGCCTAATTTGAGTGAGCGTTCTACGAGTGGCTCAGGCAAAGGGAGTCAATTTTTTCTTCAGCCAAATGTCTGCCTTGGCATGGAGATAGCAAGGATCAGGATGTAAGGTAATGGCTTGATCATAGGCAGCGAGGGCCGAACCATACGCTCCCATCTCTACCAACAACAGACCTCGGTTGAACCAGGCTTGGTGATATAGCGGATTTATGAACGTGGCTTTGTCGTAGCAAGCTAGGGCTTCTGCTTGTCGCCGTAAGGCACTGTAGGCATTACCTTGGTAATTCCAAGTTTGGCAGTTATTCGGCTCTAAACTTAAAGCAATACCAAATGCTGCGATCGCCGCTGGGTATTGCTCAGCTGCACAAAGATCGCAGCCTTGCGCTTGCCACTGTGCCGCAGAGTTAATCTCTAGTTCTGCTGAAGTCATGCGATCGCCCACTCAATTCAATCCGTTCTCCTCCATTATGCCGAATATGCAGAACGGCAGCGCCAACCAACCAGATCGGTGCAGATCGATTCCTGATAGGATGATTCAGGTGATTCAGTCTTGAGACAATATCCACCCTCCCAGCCTTGCAAGCGAACCTGTAAATGTCACTTTCTCAGATCCTGCCGTTGTCAACTTGTCCGGGACTTAGCTTAACAGCCCTAGCTCCCATGCAGGATGTGACCGATTTACACTTTATGAGCGTGCTGGCTCACTATGGCTGTCCCGATTATTTCTTTACCGAGTACTTTCGCGTTCATCCTAGTTCCACGCTCAATAAAAAGATTCTGCGATCGATTACAGAAAACACGACGGGTCGCCCAGTCTTCGCGCAGCTGATTGGCGAGAGTATTCCTGACTTAGTGCGCATAGCCCGCGAGTTAAGCCACTATCCGGTTGCAGGCATCGACCTTAACTTGGGTTGTCCAGCTCCCAGAGTTTATCGCAAGAACGTTGGTGGCGGGCTGTTGCGTGACCCAGAGCAGGTGAAACGGATTCTGAGCGAGTTACGGGAAGCTGTGGCAGGACGGCTGACTGTCAAAATGCGGATTGGCTTCGACAACACAGATCACTTCGATCGCCTCCTCGACCTGATCAATCTATGCGACATCAACTTATTGAGCCTACATGGTCGTACGGTGAAGGAGAAGTATCATAGCGCCGTACACTACGACCTGATTGCCCACGCCGTCCAACAGGTTAGGTGCCCAGTGCTAGCCAACGGTAATGTGACCTCCGCCACCTCTGCCCTATCTGTTTTAGAGATGACAGGAGCCGCAGGAGTGATGATTGGTCGGGCTGCTATTCGTAACCCCTGGATTTTTCAGCAAATCCGCCAAGCCTTGAACGGTCAGCCTGTTTCTGGCGTTCCTCTCAGTGCCGTTCACGATTACATTGAGCGCTTGCGCCAAACTCAAACTGCGTCAATGGTGCCAGAGCGGGCGCGGGTCAGTCACATGAAGATGTATCTCAACTTTATTGCTCAAAGTGTCGATGTTGCGGGAGCCTTCTTAAGGGAGATGCGCCAAGCTCGGACGGAAACGGAACTGTTGGCAGTCTGCGATCGCCATTTATTAAGTAATCCAGAGACAGAATTTGCTTTGGAGCCATATCCGGGATTGGTCGCTCGTCCCACTTGTGAAACTCCCCAAGATTGCTGTGCTTGATACTTTATCTACTGATCTCAAATCATATGAATTTCTGGCAACAGATGACTTCATGGCTCGGTAGCGATGTCCGCGATCGCCAGGGTTTTCATCGCTTTGACGGTTGGTCCTTGAAAGATCGCGATCCTGAAGCGATCAAAGCTTGGATGCCGATCTGGGAATGGTTTTATCGTTACTATTTTCGGGTGGAAACCGAGGGATGGCAGCACATGCCAGCTAGTGGCAAGGTGTTAATTGTCGGCTCTCATAATGGAGGCTTGGCATCGCCTGATACCTCAATGGTCATGCTCGATTGGTTTCGGCGATTTGGCACTGAGCGTCCCGCCTATGCCTTGATGCATCCGACCGCTTGGCAAACTCCTATCTTTGCGGTTCCAGGGGCACAGGTGGGAGCGATTCAGGCTCATCCGAAAATGGCGATCGCAGCCTTGCAAGCCGATGCGGCTCTACTGGTCTATCCGGGAGGTGCCCAAGATATGTTTCGTCCCTACAGCTTGCGCCATCGCATTCACCTGGCAGGACACCGAGGCTTTATTAAGCTAGCCTTACGAGAGTCAGCGCCGATTGTGCCTGTGGTTTCTCATGGGGCGCATGAAACGCTGATGGTTTTAGGCGACTTTTATGAACAGATGCAGCAATTTCATCAGTGGGGATTTCCTTGGCGACTGGATGGCAACACTGGAGTATTTCCTATCTACTTGGGGCTGCCTTGGGGAGTGGGAATCGGTCCGTTGCCTAACTTCCCTCTGCCAGTGCCAATTCAAACCCGTGTCTGTGCGCCAGTCGTCTTTGAGCGTTATGGACGAGCCGCTGCCTGCGATCGCGCTTATGTCGATGCCTGCTACGAACAAGTACGAGCCCACATGCAAAGCGAATTGGATGATTTAGTTGCGCGCCAAAATCGACCCTGATTTAACCTGTTTTACCCCACGGTGTAACGTAGGAAATTAGAACAACTCACTAAAAAATATCGTTGGTTAGCGCTTCCTGGATCAAAGGTCAGAAATGTCAATGTCTACTGTGAGATCAGGACTATCTCAACTATTGAGCCAGGGATTTAGCAGAAAGAGCAAAAGCAGGGAGAGCAAAACCTCTAAAGCCTTTTCTAGAAGTTTGCTGCTCCTCCCAGTAGTACTCTTTGCTTGCACTGCCCCTAGAGCGGATCAACCTCAGCGTCCAGAAACAAGCACTGCTGTAGCGACAAAACAGCCTATGGAGTTGGTTGAGAATTCTTCAGTCGCCAGTCACAAACAGAAAGCAACCTATTCTCTCGTGATTCACCGCAGCGATAAGCGCCTGGAAGTACTCAACAGTCAGGGCGGTCGCCTGTACGAAGCCCCGATCGGGATTGGGCAGGGTGGCCTGAAGCAGAAACAGGACATGGCTGACCTAGTAACGCCGACGGGTGAGATGACAGTAGACCTAATTCTCTACAAAAAATCTGCCTACAACCAAATCACGAGCCAGAATGTACAGCGTTTCGCTCAAAATCCCCAATTTCGTCCCTTGGTAAGTCAACCGCAAGGCTTGGTCCAGCTATTCCAAAACATGAGTCGGCTTGACTTTGATGGCAATGGTAGCCCAGACAAAGCCTATGGCGACGGGTATATCGGACTCACCTCAGAAACCACGATTACAGGGCCTAAGATGAGCACATTTGCCTCAACGCCTTACTGGTTCTCGATCGCCCTGCATGGCACTCCTAATCCTAAGAATATTGGTCAGGCGAATTCTGGTGGTTGCGTGCATTTGGCACCCGATACCTTGAAACAGTTGATTGAGCAGAAATGGGTCCAGCTCGGCACCGCCGTTAAAATTGTGGATTAAGCTAGGATGCTAAATCCGCAATTGTGGGAGCAATGTAACCTACCTCCCGATATAGGCACTGCCATGTGAACACCCATAACATTGAGCTTCAGTCGTATTTCAGGTAAGGCACATGTCATCTCAATTGAGCAGTAAGCCAGAAAAACTTGAGGCTAAGCAAAGTACATTGCTTGATCGCACCTTTCGAGACAGTGAAGGCAAGATCGTGATTGCTCAGATGCCCAATCTACCGCTCTTGGTTGGGTTGACAGCAACTGTCTTGCAATCCGTGCTTCCTAGTGGCAAAATTCAGACCGCATTCGATTTAGTCGCGTTTGGTGCTTTGTTTACTTGGGCCTGGCAGGAACTGTTTGAGGGAGTTAACTACTTTCGTCGAGCGCTTGGCTTGATTGTATTGTTGAGTATGCTGACGCTGGGACTTAACCTCGGTAGAGTGTGAATCCTGCCAGGAAGCTCACGCCGTGAGAAGTCTCGTTAGGTGTTGAGTCATTTTGGCGAAAAGCTGTATATCCAGTTGGCCTCTGTTACAGGGCATCAATCCGATGCAGTGACTCCATCAACTCCTCAATCTCCTCATCACTAGAGCATTGCTGCACCTGAGATTTGAACCACTCTAACTCTTCTGGTTCTGTATTTTGCCCTTGGTACACTAGCAGTGTTCCTGCCACCCGCGCCAAGGTGAGGGGTTCATGAGGAACGTGATTCAGCAGGGCATTAGCGTCTTCATATAGCTGTTCTGCTGCCACCTCATTCAGCGATTTCCCCATCTGTGCTGCAATTTCCTGCAAGCTTTGCTGAATCGATCGCTGAAGATCTGGGGGGAAAGAATAGTTCATGGTGTCTGGGTAAAGGATTTAAATGCTTTAGGATTCATCTTCTCTATCGCTACCCTTCTAATCAGGCATTTCCTCAATGCTGCGTGGTTCACCCTTCGGCTGCTGATTCATCTCATGACGGTATCGGCTGGAGGCTTCGTACACCTGCCTCCGGACTCGCTGGATTGAACCAAGCGGTCGATGCTCTGCAATGCAGTGCCAGGCGTTGAACGATAGCACTTCATCGACATAAACACGCCGCGCGGGACTAAATGCCTCCTGCACCGGAATTGTGAGCTTGGCGATCGCCTGATAGGGACTTTCCTGCTCGGACCACGGAATCGAGGCATCTTCGATCGGCATCGTCTCCAAATTGGTGCAAAGCTGGGCACGCAGTTCATACTCGGCAGGTTGCTGACGAAAGAAATCGACAATCAGATCGCGCAAAACTGAAGAATCACTGGTTTCGACCGTTTTACCTATAAGTGGCTGAAGACTATCTGAGATGGGAACAGCGCTAATTTTGGCAATATAGTCTCCATAGCGCAAGGCAGCAGTCGTGTAGTAAGTTTCTCCTAGAATGTGGGTTTCTGGCACCGTGATCCCCAACGCAGTCGGGTAGAGGTCTATTCCTACCTTTTTGGTGACGGCATTCACAGTGCGTAGGGCGGTGGTCAGAAGTTGTTGCGCCTCCTCAGGGGCTCGGACCACAACCTTTTCTTGAAGTAATTGCTCATTGAGGTAGCGAGCGACATTTCCCGATGGAAAAACCGGGCGGTTGATCATCAAAAAATCTTGGGTCAGTGCGTCTGGTTCAGAGCTAAATAACTTAGAACCTTCTACGCCAATCACCTTAATGGCCATACCCCGAAACGCAGACATACCATCGGGCATGATGTCACCGGGAGAGGTCGAGAAGCGAATCATCACAGGATAGGTTCGCGGTTCACGGAACAAGCCCTGCGCTAGCGGTGTAGGCAGGTTGTCATATATCGTTAGTTCCCCTTTGAGCCCACCGTGTCCTTTGGCATGGGCACCGCGCATAGCGTGCCGATGTTTGTCAAACACCTTTTGCCCCATGCGGCTAACCGAGTCTAAGGTTTCGTGAATGAGCTTGTCTTCGTCGGGTTGTTTGACTTCTACATCGTCCGAGTAGCGAACGTATTGTTCTCTGGGGCTGGGCATTAAGGTTCCTGGTCAGGTTGAGGGGATTATTCTAGACAGTCGTAGTTTAACAATCTGAAATGGAGTCTGCCTTCAAACAGATTGAATCAAGTAGATTGAATCAAGCTAGAAATTACTTCAATCAATTTTTTGGGTTCGATTGGTTTGGAGACATGCTGTTGAAACCCAGCTTGTAGCGCTTGTTGCTGGTTGAAGTCTCCAGCGTAAGCAGTCAGGGCGATCGCTGCAACTTGCCCACCTTGCTCTGGCGACAAGGCTCTTACCTGTTGCATCAGCATGTAGCCATTCATATCTGGCATCCCGATGTCACTCAGCAGTACATTTGGCCTGAAGCGGATGAGCATAGTCAAGGCTTCAGCAGCAGTCGTTGCGATCAGCACAGTGGCTCCAGCTTCCTTCAACACAAAGGCCACGAATTCTCGCGAATCCGGTTCATCATCCACCACCAAAACCTGAACCCCATGCAAATCGTAGTCAGATTCTGGTGACTGACGGTTCTGAGTGGCGATCGCCTGTGTGGGCATCAGTGGAAGTCTGACGGTAAAGGTAGCACCCATGCCAACTCCTGGGCTTTCGACTCCGACCGTGCCTCCGTGTAGTTCGACCAAGTGCCGCACGATCGCTAACCCTAATCCCAGCCCGCCAAACTTTCGTGTTGTAGTGGCATCAGCCTGCCGAAAGCTGTCAAACACATAGGGCAGGAAGTCAGGGACAATTCCCTGTCCAGTATCACTGACTGTAATGTAAGCGTATGAGTCTAAGCGCTCTAGCCGAATCCTGACTTGCCCTCCGTTTGGCGTGAACTTTACCGCATTGGAGAGCAGATTCCAAACCACTTGCTGCAACCGAGTAGAATCTCCAGAAACCAATCCCACATCTGGTTCAAGGCTGCTCTCAATTTGGATTGACTTCGCTTCTGCTGCTAGCCGTACCGTTTCCATCGCCGCTCGAATGATGAAGGTCAGATTAATCGAGCTAACTTCAAGGTTGAGCTTGCCTTGGAGAATCCGGGAAACATCGAGCAAATCTTCAATCAATTCCGATTGCAGTTGGGCATTGCGTTCGATGGTCTTCAATGCCTGCTGGGTTCTGGCTGCGTCCAGCTTGCCGTTCTGCAAGAGCCTTGACCAGCCCAAAATGGGGTTAAGGGGCGATCGCAATTCATGGGAGAGTACTGCCAAAAACTCATCTTTGAGCCGATTCGCGCGATCGGCTTCGACTCGGGCAGCTTGCTCACGGGTCAGGAGTTGTTCGCGTTCTGCCTCAGTATGTTTTTGCTCAGTGATGTTGAGTACAGTGCCAATAAAGCGTTGTGGCTGGTCGGTAGCGTCAAAGTAAACTTGTCCTTTTGCCGTAATCCACCGTTCAACCCCATCTTGAATCCCGATCGTGCGATATTCTACGCTATACTTGCCGCCGCTGGCTGGGTTCAAAGCTTGTTGCACTACTTGTTCTAGTCGTTCGCGATCATCAGGGTGTAGACCTGCAAAAAAGCTCTCAATGCTGCTCTCTGCTTCTGGGGGTAAGCCAAACATGGCTTTGCAACCTTCATCCCAAAGCAGTTGATTAGTGATCAGATCCCAGTCCCAAGTCCCTAACTGGGCAGATTCGATCGCCATGCGGAAGCGGTTTTCACTGTCGCGCAAGGCTGCTTCGGTGCGGGCCCGATCGACTGCTGCCCAAGTCCGCTCGGCGACTTCTTCTACTAAAGCCACTTCGTCTGGTGTCCAGTCTCGTGGTTCAGCCATGTGGACTGCTAGTACCGCCACAAATTCGTTACCCTTGACCAGCGGTATGCCGATGTAGGCTCCAATCTGGATCGCAGCGTAGGCTGACCGTTGGGCTGGGGATAGGTTGGGATCGGTTGCCACATTGGGCATGGACACCGTACGACCCGCACGGAACGCCGCAAGCAGCTTGGGTCCAAATGAATCAATGGGATAGCCACCAGCGATCGCGTCGGCACCGTTGACGTAGTCACGCTCAACCACGTAATCAGCACCGCAAACCTCGAAGTAGGCCACGCGGTTCGCACCGAGATATTCACCCAGCACTCGGCTAGCTGTAGCCTGAACCTCCACTGGGTCAGCAAGTGGGCGTAGGGTATCGGTCAGAGCAACCCGGAAGGCATCAAACTCGGCAGCACGCCGTGAAACTTCTTCTGCTCGTTTGCGTTCACTGATGTCATTGAACAGAACTGCCACCTTGCGCTCGTGCGGCTCACCGACCCGGAAGGCGTAAATATCAAAAAAACGTCCCAGCGCCTCAGCAGAGTTCTCAAAACGTACCGCTACACCTGTTAACGCAATTTTGCCGTAAATCTCAAACCAGTATGCGTCATGCTCTGGGACTAATTCGCGCATTGTTTTGCCAATCGCATCCACCAGTCCCGTGTGTTTCTCAAACAGCGGGTTAGCTTCCAGGAAACGGTAATCGTCTGCTTTTCCGGTTTCATCAAACAAAACTTCGATTAGGCAAAAGCCTTCATCAATCGACTCAAACAGCGATCGATACTTTGCTTCCGATTCGCGCAAGGCTTTTTCCACCTGCTGGCGTTCGTCTTCAGCGCGTACGCGATCGCTAATGTCTCGCGAGATGCACAACAGCCTTTCAACTTGCCCACTTGCTCCCCGAATAGGGCTAATTTTGTTATCCCACCACTTAGGCTCGCCGCTCAGCGTTGGACGAAATCCTTGAAAAGTGCAAACTTTACCCGCTCTAGCCTTCGTGATCGCCTGGATTGCCACAGCCTGAGTCGATCCTTGCCAGAACTCAGTCCAGGATGTATTCAGAAACGGCGTAATGTCCTGGATGCTAAGCAGCGCTTGCCCTCGCGGACTCATGAACAGAATTCGCCCCTCTAAATCCAGTACCTTGATGCAGTCATCGCTACTTTCAAGAATCTGCTGATCAAAATCCTGACTTTGGCCTAGTGCCATTGTTGGCTCTACCTGTTTAGCTTCAGCGATGTCCTGAGTGGTGTTTTGAGTGATGTTTTGAGATAAATACTTGTTAGAAGCGACAGAGCGACGAAGGCTATCAGTCATACAGTCTCCATCCTTACTCTGAAAAGTATTTGGCGAGCAAATCTTTGCCAGTTTCACCCATCTGATGCAGCAATTGTTTAATCTGCTTCAACGCGATGGGTAAGGGCTTGGTTCGCCCATTTTCCCAGCGATTGACGCTCTGAAATGAAACTCCTAGCTTCGCGGCAAACTTGACTTGGGAGAGTGCTAGCCGTTGTCGCGTTTCTCGCACGAGATCCGCTAGCTCCGATGCGGCGATCGCAGGCATAAGGCACAAACCATAAAACAGCATTCACTAGCTATACCACGTGGTATAGAAAGCCTTCTCCCTCAGAAGACACAGGAAATACGTTGCTATCTCGTCTAAGGAATACTCGTTACAGGAATAAAGTCGAGATCGTTCTTATTTTTGTAACTGTTGGCATTACTGCTTGCCGAGGAATTCCACAGTAATGAAGTAAAGGATGCGGAGGCCCTTTGGTAGAGAGCGAAGCAATTTGGGTTTACTGTTGATCAGAATTATGCGTTTGACCCATCTGGTGTTAACAAAACCGATGTGTTCTAAGCGTTTGGAGCTTTTTCAGAGCCACCTATTTCCTCACCTATTTTGGTAAGCGTTGGAGATCCCGCTGATGTCTGCGACCTGGACCGCTGAGCAAATCTTGGCCCTAGCCCCCGATGCGAGTTCTGCTAAGAACGGCAAAGGCTTAGCGAGCATTCGCAAATGGGTTGTGTTGGGCCAAGCGGAGCTAGCAGTTTGGGGAGAATGTCAAGGCAGTGGCAAAAATCCCTATCGAACGCAGATTGACTTGAGCGAACCCGCGTTTCAGTGCAGTTGCCCCAGCCGTAAATTTCCTTGTAAACATGGCTTAGGGCTGTTTCTGGTCTGGGCCGAGCAATCCACTGCCTTTAGTGTTGGCACGCCGCCGTTCTGGGTTGAAGAGTGGCTGAGTTCTCGCCAACAGCGTCAAGAAAAGCGCACGCAAAAACAAAAACAAGAGCAATCCAAACCGATTGATGTGGCTGCACAAGCGAAGCGGGCTAGCGATCGCGCGGCTAAGGTCACGGCTGGTATCCAAGATTTGCAACTGTGGCTTTATGACCTAACCCGTCATGGGTTAGCGACGGTGCAACAAAATTCTTATCAGTTTTGGGACATGCCCGCAGCTCGGCTGGTAGATGCCCAAGCGCCCGGATTGGCTCGACAACTGCGCGAAATGGCAAGCATTCCGTCTTCGGGGTCAGGGTGGGCAGAACGATTGCTGAGCCGTTTAGGAAAACTTCACTTGCTGCTAGAAGGGTTCCAGCGCTTGGAGTCGTTGCCTCCTGGAACTCAGGCTGATATCCGCAGTTTAATTGGCTGGACCCAAACTCAAGACGAGTTATTGGCAGAGGCGATCGCGACAGAGCTACCCAGTGAACTTCAAAACCCAAGGCGTGATGGTTCAAAAGAGGTGCTGCGTGACCATTGGTTAATTTTAGGACAATATCACTCCGAAGAAGACCGTTTGCGAATTCGGCGGAGTTGGCTTTGGGGGCAGGAAAGCCAACACAGCGCCCTATTGCTCGATTTTGCTCATGGGAATCAGCCGATGGATGCCAGCTTGATTGCGGGCACGGTTTTGGATGCAGAATTGGTGTTTTATCCTAGCGCTTATCCGCTCCGAGCCTTGCTCAAAACTCGCCACCATGCCCCAGCTCCGATGCAGGAGATGCCAGGTTATCCAACGATCGCGATCGCCTTGCAGGTTTATGCTCAGGCAATGAGCTGCAATCCCTGGCTAGAGAGGTTTCCAGTTGTGCTCCAAGCGGTAACTCCAGTCTGTGAAGGCAACCATTGGTTTGTGCAGGACTCCGAGGGGCGGTTCCTCAAGCTTAGCGATCGCTTTTCTGGAAGCTGGCAATTGCTGGCCCTGAGTGGAGGACATCCGGTAGCGCTGTTTGCCGAATGGGAAGGAGAGACGCTACTGCCGCTCAGCGTTTGGACAGAAAACAAATTCTATGTTTTGAAGGGTGGTGCCCTATGACTTCGCTTTGGGAAGCCCTTGTAACAGCGGCTCTTTTGGGCACAGAGCGCCAAGCGTTTACTCCGCCTGCTGAGGCTGGCTTGCTGGGTGAATTGCTCTCGCGTTTAGATGCTGCCAACCCGGAAGCGGCTCTACTCAGCGCGGCGGCGACTGTCTCTTTGCATCAACAGGTGGGGCAATTGCCCGCGATCGCGCGTCAGCCTTTACCCACGGCTTGCGACTTAGACGACCTACCTCGGTGTAGTCCTCAATCGGGTCATCACCTGAGCCTGATGCTGAGCGGAGAGTACGCCAAGGTTTTACCAGAGTGGTTAGCGGCAGTAGCGGCGGTAGGGCAGCGGGTACCAGAATCTAATTTGCCTGCTTTGCTGGATTTGGGCCAGCGCAAAACTGATTTACAAACCGCAATTGCTCCTGTTCTTGGCAAGCGAGGGCAATGGTTAGCAGCGCAAAACCCAGATTGGAATTTTGTTACGGGGACTGAGGAGGATACAAGTTGGGAGACGGGCAATCGGGCTGCTCGAAAAGCTTTGCTGAGTCGCTGGCGATCGCAAGATCCAGAACGCACCCGCAATGCCCTAGCAGCCACTTGGAAACAAGAAACTGCCGCCGAAAAAGCAGCCTTTCTGGAAACTTTTTCAACCCAGTTGAGCTTGGCAGATGAACCTTTTCTAGAATTGGCGTTGAGCGATCGCAGCAAGGATGTGCGTCGGGTTGCCGCTGATCTGTTGGCGAGACTACCCGACTCCCGCCTCTGCCAACGAATGACAGAACAAGTCCACCGTTACATCCAGATTGGGTCAAACCAGACTCTAGAAGTCACCCTGCCTGAAGCGCTTGATCCTGAACTGCTCCGAGACGGAATTGAGCCAAAAGTACCCTATAACTACTCGATGGGTGAAAAAGCCTGGTGGCTGTTGCAGATTGTAGCGGCCACTCCCTTAAGCGTTTGGACTCAAACCCCATGCACTCCAGAAGCTTTGGTGCAAGCTGCTGAACAGGGTGAATGGATGCCTGTCTTTTGGAGCGGCTGGAAGCGAGCAACTATCCGCCAGCGATCGCCGACTTGGGTGCCTGCGCTACTAGAAGTCTACCTAGCGACAACCCAAGATACGGCTTATCTCCAGGATGAAGACTTACAACAGCTCATGGCGCTTTTACCTCAAGCTGAGCAAGAAGCGTTGGCGCTCAATCACTTGCAGCTCAAAGGGATAGAAGATTCAGTAGCATTGCGACTGTTATATCAAATGCGCTCAGCCTGGAGTATCCAACTAGGCCGAGCGGTGCTGGACGCGCTCTATCAATACATCACTGTCTTGGAAGCACAACCCTTATGGCACCTGCTAGAGGCTTTGAAAGAATTTGCCCTTTGGATATCTCCCTCTTTGTTGGCCGAAGCCGTCCCCTTAGCCGCAGCTATTGAGAATCGTAGCAACTGGGTTGCTAGCACTGATCAAGGTTGTTGGTCTAGAGAAATTGAGAAATTCTTAGCGCTGCTTCAGTTCCGGCAAGACATGTTACAGGCCCTTACCCAGCAATCGGAGTGAAACCATGACAGACAGCAAGCAAACTACCAAAACCCGCATCTCGAAAAAAGCCGCAACGGTCGAAGCCAGTCCCGCGATCGCTTCGGCACAGACCACCTTATTGCGAGAGCACGCCGAGCATCAGTTCGCCCATGAACTGGATGAACTCGCCAAACAAGATACGCGCCAGCGTCCCCCCAACTGGAAGCTCTCTCCCTGGGCTGTCTCTACCTATCTACTAGGCGGCATCCTCGATAACGGGTTTGAGGTGTCTCCCAAGTACATCGGCAATCGTCGTGTGATTGAAATTGCGGTGGCCACCTTGACCACCGATCGCGCTCTGCTCCTTTATGGGGTTCCAGGAACGGCAAAATCTTGGGTTTCCGAGCATCTATCTGCCGCGATCGCAGGTGACTCAACGCTCTTGATTCAAGGTACAGCGGGAACCAGTGAAGAAGCGATTCGCTACGGCTGGAACTATGCACGACTGCTAGCCGAAGGCCCCTCCATGCAAGCCTTGGTTCCTAGCCCCATGATGCGCGCGATGGAGATAGGGCAGATTGCCAGAGTTGAAGAACTAACCCGGATTCCCTCAGATGTGCAAGATACGCTGATTACGATTCTTTCGGAAAAGACGCTACCCATCCCAGAACTGAATACCGAAGCACAGGCAACCAAGGGATTTAACGTAATTGCCACGGCTAACAATCGCGATCGCGGTGTGAATGAACTCTCTAGTGCTTTGAAGCGTCGCTTTAACACCGTGATTCTGCCCGTTCCAGATAGCGCCGAGGACGAGGTTAATATTGTGCAGCGTCGGGTGACTAGCTTAGGCCGCGCCTTGGAGTTACCCGCCGAACCGCCCGCCCTCGAAGAAATTCGCCGAGTTGTCACTATTTTTCGAGAGTTACGCAATGGCGTGACTAGCGATGGCAAGACCAAACTGAAATCTCCCACAGGCACTCTGAGCACGGCGGAAGCCATCTCCGTTGTCAGCAGCGGCATGGCGTTGTCCGCCCATTTTGGAGACGGCAGCTTAAACGCTAGCGATCTCATGGCAGGTCTGGTTGGAGCTGTGATTAAAGACCCAGTGCAGGATCAGGTGGTCTGGAAGGAATATCTGGAGACAGTGGTGAAAGAAAGAGAGGGGTGGAAAGATCTCTACCGCGCTAGCCGAGAAGTGATGTAGCGCGATCGCTGCTTGAGATCTCCAGAAAAACTGACCCCCTTGAGTTATGTCGCCAAGTTCTAATGTTCATATTTTCGGCATTCGGCATCATGGCCCCGGTTCTGCCCGGAGCCTGTTGCAAGCGCTGCACACCCTAGAACCGGATGTGATTTTGGTCGAGGGGCCTCCTGATGCGGATGATGTTTTGCCTCTGTTGGTTCAGGCAGACATGAAGCCTCCGGTTGCCCTGCTAATCTATGCCCCAGATCAACCACAGCAGGCGGTTTATTACCCATTTGCCGTCTTTTCTCCCGAATGGCAAGCCCTGCACTATGGCCTGAAACACCAGATTCCTGTCCGCTTCATGGACTTACCGCAAATGCATCAGCTAGGGGTAAGCCCGCTGGAAGAACCTCCTAGGGAACCAGAAACTAGTGACGAAAAAGAGAACATTGCCACCACCGAACCAGAGGAGCCAACCCCTGACCCAGTAATAGATCTGCAACCCGAAGGCGATCGCCCTCTTTCTCCCTCAAACCCGAGTCAGGCTGTGATCTCCGATCCTCTCACCTGGCTAGCTCAGGCTGCGGGCTATAGTGATGGTGAGCGCTGGTGGGAACACATGGTAGAACACCGCCAAGACAGCACCGATCTCTTTGCGGCGATTCTAGAGGTGATGACGGTTCTCCGTGCCGAAGTCGAGGCTGATCTAGCTTACAGTTCTGACCTCGCTCAACGCCATCCGCTCCAAGTTGAGCGGGAAGCTAAGCGAGAAGCTTACATGCGTCAAACAATCCGGGCTGCACAGAAAGAGGGCAAAGAGCGGATTGCAGTCGTTTGTGGGGCTTGGCACGCTCCCGCCTTAGCCGAGTTGTCAAACGCAAAAGCGGATACTGCGACCCTTAAAGGACTACCTAAAACCAAAGTTCAAACCACCTGGGTTCCCTGGACCTATGGACGACTAGCCATGAGCAGCGGCTATGGCGCAGGCATTGAATCCCCCGGCTGGTATCATCACCTTTGGCAAGCAGGTACTCCCGACAAACCAAACTCCACTTCCGCCGCTCAAATCACCATCAGTTGGATGACCTGCGTCGCTCGTCTGTTGCGGCAACAAGATCTCGATGCTTCCTCTGCCAGTGTAATTGAGGCTGTGCGCTTAGCTGAAGCTCTGGCAGCTTTACGCGATCGCGCTCTACCTAGCCTCATGGAACTAAACGAAGCTACCCAGACCGTGCTTTGCTTTGGGGATGCGCTACCAATGAAGCTAATCCATGACAAGCTGATCGTTGGCGAACGCTTGGGGGAGGTGCCCGACGAAACGCCAATGGTGCCTTTGCAGCAAGACTTGTTACGACAACAGAAGCGCTTGCGGCTGAAAGTTGATGCTACCGAGCAAGCGCTAGATTTAGATTTGCGGAAGCCCACGGATCTAGAGCGATCGCATCTCCTGCATCGGCTCAGTTTGTTCGGCATCGGTTGGGGTAAACCTCAGAAAAATTCTGGTAGCAAAGGTACCTTCCATGAATTGTGGCGCTTGCAGTGGCAACCAGAGTTTGCGATCGCCCTGATTGAGGCGGGGATTTGGGGCAACACGATTGAAGCAGCCGCGATCGCCTTTGTCTGTGATGCTGCCAATCGGTCTGCTGACTTGCCCGCGTTAACCCGGCTGATTGACAAAACTCTGTTAGCGAACCTACCAGAGGCGATTCACCACTTAATGGTACGGCTGCGAGCTGAAGCTGCGATCGCCAGTGATGTCGCTCATCTCATGGCTGCCCTTCCTCCCCTAGCCAATGTGCTGCGCTATGGCAACGTTCGTCAAATTGACACAGGCATTGTTGGCCCTGTAGTGGATGGCCTGATCACGCGCGTTTGTATTGGTTTACCCGTGGCTTGTGCCTCGCTCAATGATGAAGCGGCTGCGACTTTGTACAACTTGCTCCTAGAGATGCATCGAGTCGTGACCCTATTGCAAAAGCCAGAACATCTCGCGGACTGGCAAGCAGTCTTAACTCAACTAGCCGATCAGCGAGGCTTACATGGTTTGTTAGCGGGACGTTGCTGTCGCTTGCTCTTAGAGTCTGGGGCTTTCAGTGCCGAGGAAACTGCTCAGCGTCTTGGTCTTGCCCTTTCCAGCACCAATGAACCTGCCCAATCTGCGGCCTGGGTAGAAGGGTTATTGCAAGGCAGCGGTTTGCTGTTACTTCATAACCCAACCTTGTGGCAGGTTTTAGATGAGTGGATTAGCACGCTATCGACCGAGCATTTCACAACGGTTTTGCCATTGCTCCGTCGTACCTTTTCGACCTTTTCAGCTCCAGAGCGGCGGCAAATGGGCGAGCAAGTGCGGCAAGGCAGAAGTGGTAGCTCAGCCAACCTTACTACATCAACTTCAAGTGAAAGCTTCGACCTCGATCGCGCCGATCAGGTTTTGGCGATCGTGGCTCAACTGCTGGGAATTGAACTAGCCCTGCATCATCCCATTAATTCTGTCACCGCCGTCAAGGACACCCATTAGCTATGACTCAACCGTTTGACGAACGTCTCCGCCGCTGGCGTTTAATTTTGGGTGGCGGATCAGCAGATGGGATTTGTGCAGGGGCTAGCGGGGATACAGATGGGCTTGATCTGACCCTGAGTGCCGCCGACCAAGCGATGGATGATGCCTTGAGTGCTTTGTATGACAGCGATCGCCAGGGTAGCTTGGGCAGTTCTTCGCCTAAGGTCGCTCGCTGGTTGGGGGACATTCGCAGCTATTTCCCCTCTTCCGTGGTCAAAGTGATGCAGCAAGATGCCTTGAATCGGCTAAATCTGCGGCAAATGCTACTAGAGCCAGAAATGCTAGAAGCTGTAGAACCAGATGTACATTTGGTCTCAAATCTGTTATCCCTCAGTGGCGTGATGCCCAGCAAGACCAAAGAGACGGCTCGGATTGTAGTGCGGCGAGTAGTTGAAGAGTTACAGCGAAAATTAGAAAACCCCACTCGTCAAGCCGTGATGGGGAGTTTGAATCGAGCGATCTGCAATCGTCGTCCTCGTCATAACGAGATTGACTGGCATCGGACCATTCGCGCCAACCTCAAGCACTACCAACCTGAATACCGCACGATCATTCCTGAAACTCGCATCGGCTATGGGCGCAAACGCTCCTCCTTGCGAGACATTATCTTGTGCGTAGATCAAAGCGGTTCAATGGCAACCTCTGTTGTCTACGCAGGCATTTTTAGTGCAGTTTTGGCCTCTCTTCCTGCGGTGCAAACTCGTCTTGTGGTATTCGACACCGCCGTGGTTGACCTAAGCGATCTCTTACAAGACCCAGTAGAAGTTTTGTTTGGGACTCAGCTCGGCGGTGGCACCGATATCAATCAAGCTCTTGCCTACTGCCAGACTCTCATTCGCCAACCGCAAGAAACCATCTTGGTATTAATCAGCGATCTCTATGAAGGGGGTAACCGTCAGGAAATGTTGAAACGAGTCGCGGCTCTCTCGTCCTCTGGCGTCCAGCTTGTCACACTCTTAGCGCTAAATGATGAAGGTGCCCCTTACTACGACCATCAAAACGCTGCATTTATGGCTAATTTAGGCATCCCTGCCTTTGCCTGTACCCCCGATCTGTTTCCAGATCTGATGGCTGCAGCGATTAATCGGCAAGATCTAGGACAGTGGGCTGCTAGCCAAGACATTGTGACAGCCCGCAGCGATCGCTAACGGCTCCACCTTCACTTGAGCATAGCTTCTAGTTGGCTCAGCAACTCTTCTAACTGCTGAGTTTTTTCTGGACTACTCCACAGGGCTCGATCTTTCTTCGCTTGTTGTACCACTTGAGTTAAGCGCTGCTTTAGGTCTGGTTGAGCGGCTGGTTTCGTACTGTCGTTTAGAGCTTTGACTCGTTGTTTAATTTCGGACAAGCTGAGAGATTTACTCACAGCCTCCTTTAATACTCGTCGTCGCGCCTCTAAATCTTTAATACTGGCAATCACAATTCCCTTGGTATAGTGAATCTTACCTTGGCGAATCCCATCCAAAACTTCGCTCGGCTTCTTTAGGAGTGGCAGTCGAGTCGCGACAAAAGATTGCCAAGTGATGCGTCCAAAGGCATCAAAGATTTGCTTGACCAGTTCTGCTTCTTGGCTAACCAAAACGTTTTGGTTAGTTGTCCCTTTAGCAGCGTTATTCATCCGATAAAGGAAACTGATCACTTCTTCAGTGTCATAACCCAACTGAATTTCCAGCAAACGCAGCGTGTTATCCAGTTCTTCTAGGGCACTAAAATCACGGCGATTGGAATTCTCAGAGATCGCAGCTTGAAATGCAGTGCGATCGTCCCAGTCGAATACCTTAACTGGAACTGTCTCCAGCCCTAAAATTTCTGCTGCCTTAAACCGACGCAGTCCTGCAACCAGCTCATATTGACCCGACTGTCTGGGATGGGGGCGCACCCACAGCGGCGATCGAATGCCATTCGGTTTGATGTCGTTGAGTGCCCATTGTTGCAACTCGTCGTTGTCGTAGTAGTGACGAACTGGTTTGCCATCCGGGACAAAGGTAAACGTACAGGCGAGCGCTTTCCAGGGAATGATCTGCTCTTTGGTTTCTTCAGCAGCTTGCGTAATTTTTTGCGTAGCTGCTTGACCAAAAACAAAGCTTAGTTCCTCACTGTTGGCGATCGCGTCACTGAGTTTGCGTCGTGTCGTCATGATTCAGCCTCAAACAGTTTCAGGGCTTCGGTTAAAAGTTTGGTGTAGACGTTGGCTGCCGACTTTGGGGCAGTTCCTTTCATCCGAAACACGGTGCTACCTTGGCCTGGTGCATCTTTGATACATTGGCGATCGGGAAGCGTAGTGTCTAAAAGCGGCAATAAACCACTTTGCAAAGCTTCTTTCGCTTCTCGCAACAAAACTGTGTTGTCTTTGACAGCATTGAGGTACAGCGCCGCCACGGGTAATCCACCCCGGATCTCTCTAGCTTGCCGCACAAACTGCACAATCTTACCTGTGCTGGCTAGATCAATCATGGAGTCTCGACAGGGAATTAGCACCAAGTTGGAGCGAATTAGCATCGCTTTAGTAATTTCGCTGGCATTACCAGGGCCATCCACAATCACCACATCGTAGGACTCTGCCAGCTTGGGCAACTCATCAAAAAGAGTTTCCGGATCGCTAATCACCTGGCAAGGCAAATCCAGCTCTTTCAACCACCCTGATGAACTCTGTTGACCGTCCGCATCGACCAAAATTGTCGAATATCCTTTTTGAGCAAACCAATCAGCTGCATGTACAGCTCCAGTGGATTTACCTGCTCCACCTTTCTGATTGGCAAAGGCTAATATCTTGGGCAACTTCGTCGCCACACTCACCGCTTTTACAGCTTTAGCTCTTGGCATAAGTTAAATAACCAAAACCTATGGTTTGATAGTATCACTGATTTTGTGCAGTGCAACATTGATCAGCAATTAACCAAAACGTTTTGGTTAAATAAACTTGGTTGGGATTAGTTGAGAAGGTTTCGCGATCGCCAGTCCTTCATTACTGTAGATGAATGACGCTGAGCCAATCTCCACCCTCGCAACCATTGCCGCTATGACGTTCTGGCACCCCAGGCCAAATATGATTCCCATCTAAGGCGCAAAGACGACGAACGCTCAACTGTCCTGTATCTTTTCGAATCACATACAGCTTGTCCTGGGCAACCAAGCGCCAGCATAATCCTGTTACTTCAGACGCGATCGCCACAGATCCTGAAAGTGGAATGCCATTATTACTAAAACACTCTCGCAACTTTGGTGAAATAGTGCCTCGCTCTAACTCCATTTGCAACTCTAGATCTATATTGAACAGAACTTCTTCATTTAGAATCCAGTCTCCTCGTAGTTCGACAGTGAGCTGATCTAGTTCGCCTGCTTTTATAAACTGCTGCACTTCAGGCCAAGTCAGCTGAACTGCATCTGTAAACAAAACGTTTTCTAGCGCTTCGATTCCACTGACCAGCTGAAACTCATTTCCGATATCTGTTTCACCAACGCGCCAGTAAGTTCGTTGATTCATCAGAGCAGTGATCCGTACAGGCTGAATTTTAGGCTGATGAATTAGCTGCTGGTTGGCGATCGTGTCTCCACCATGACTCCAAAGCAAAACACTTCGCTGATGGAGGCTATCTACACGCACTGGTTTAGCAAACTGAATCACCAGTCCTACAGTCTGTACTAGCTCCAGAAATGCGTTTCTAGTCAGCACCTGATCATGATGCCAACTTGCATAAATAACTCGATTCAGGTCTGTAGGCGTTGGGTGTGTAAGCGGAGATGCAGCAGAGTTAAGGCTTGAGCCTAGTTCAGTGTTACTATCTGATACTTCTAGTAAATCTTCAGTTTGAGCGGCAACTGGCGAATAGGTGCGATCGCTGCCCAGAAAAAATTCCACTTTTTCTAGATACCGTAAGCACCGTTGATACTGGTTTGGGTATTCCTCGGCTACCCGTTTCTCTAAACGTCGAGCGATCGCGGCATCTCGCTTGGCCTCCCCAATTAAGTGGGTATAGCCGAGTTGGTCAGGCTGTTGAGAGGAGAAAGCTGCTTCTGGGGAATCGAACAGACATTCAATGCTGACGTCGGCAAAGAGCGAATCTGGCAACTGCTGATGATATTCAATACAAGCTGCCAAAAAATATTGCTCAATCAGCAGGCAATCTCCTAGTTTGTTATCCATCAACGCCAAAGCTGCTTGATTGCCAGGATCAGCAGCAATTCGCAAAGCCATGTCAGCATAGTGGCGAATAAAGTCTACCTGAGCGCCGCCCATAATACCGCAGCAATAAGCCAGATTTCGGCGCTTGGCAAAATACCAGTTCCACTCATCCGGTAGCCAACCATTTGTACTTTTGACGCGATGATTAAAAATTTCTGGGCGATACCACCAGCAGGTTGCTAAGGGTTTGCCAAAGACAAAATACTCCGGGTTCTGAGCAAGCACAGGCGCAGTGTTGACGACCGGGGGCAGCGGCTTCCACAAGAACACATCGTTATCGACATGGATGAAAGGCTGGGTTTGGCTACGGTAAGCCCATAGTTTACCTAAAATCCACCAATCTGGGTCTTGAGCTTGCAACGCATTCAACTCAGTTGTAACGCTATCAAACTCTAGTCCCAAGCCATCGATCAGCATTTTGGCTCCAGCATCATCCGTCACCAGCGCAGTTTCAGGATAATGTTTTCGCGTGGTTTCGAGCGACAAGATCCAAGCCAGCAGATGATGTTTTTCACTAAACCAGATGGTTTGGCGATGCGATCGGAAAGGTTTCGTCCAGAACGACCACACCGAGCGGGCAATCGCCTGACTCATAGAAGATTACCCCCGATCGCGGTTCCAGAGCCGTAGTAAACAGGCACAACGACGCTAAATACGTCAGTGCTAGAGACTGTTCCACCACTAGTCTGGACAGTGATTGGCACATTGCCTCCGCGTGAGAACGTTGGCACTCTCACAACAATTTGAGTGGCGGTGGGCGCACCCACAATAGAAGCTGCCACAGTGCCGAACCGAATGGAAACCGTTCCTACATTCAAGTTTCTGCCAAACAAAGTTACGGTATCGCCTGCTTTTCCAGAGCGAGGAGCGAACTGATTTGGTGATGGGTTCAATAAGGGAACTGGTGGAGGCGGTGGGGGTGGAGGAGGTAGAGAATTGACTGCAAACTCACGAATGAATTGATTATTCGTCTGCAACTGATCGAAAGTTTGCTTATTGGGATCAGCCATGAAACTAATGCGGTAGATTCCAGGTTGATCGAACTTGTACTTAAAGGTGACCGCGTTGTCAGATGATTGTTGCTGCGATCGCAGAGACGCATGAGAATAAAGTTCTCGGTAAATGGACTGCGTAGAAGGTCCTTGGATATCATCTGAGTCATCCACCGCGGCTTGCAGCATCGTCGGGGCACTACGGTCTGGTAGCGGCAACCTGGTAGTGCCTACCTGAAGTAACTCCCAATTGACCTCGAAGCCTGCTGCATCGACATTACCCTGGTTACTAAGAATGGCCCGAAATGTCACTTCTTGCCCTTGCACTATGGGCGTGGGCGAATCTATCACAATATCTTGCACGTTTAGGTCAACAGTATCAGCCCGCCAAGGTAACGTGTTTGTCTTCTGATTGCCGATTTTTGCTGCTAAAAATCCACCACCCACAAGATTTCGTGGCATTTCTACCGTTATGCGAGTGTTGGTACAATCGAGAACTTTAGCCAACTTATCCTGGAAGTAAACTTCCACAGCGTCCATCCGTGTACCAAAGTTGGCACCATCAATCACGACAATACTACCGGGAGCCCCGCTCTCTGGCTTGATTTGCGTAATTAGAGGCAACTCTCGCCAGAGACGCAACCGCGCTTCATCCAGCCCGCTTTTAGCAGAAATCTCTGTCAGCATGGCAGGGGTTTGAGTTGCCACTTCCAAATCATTGACCGAGTGAATCCCTACAGTTTTGAGTTTCTGGATCTCGACACTCTGAATTTCCGGTAAGTCTTCTAGCCGCCGATAATCACCTGTTTCCAGATCGACAGACTTGCGAGTTTCTTGAACTTGCGTATCAAGTGCAGGCGTGAAACCTAGCTTTAAAACAGTAGCCCCCGTTTGACCAGGAGCTACGGTGCGAAACATGAGATGGCCGTTGGGGTCGCGGCGAACATCCACTTGGAGATCCAGGTTTAGCTGGTTGACCATCATGGACAGTCGTCGATTTTGCGACTTGAGAATTAAGGTATCTTGAGCTTGATCTAACTCTGCCGTGATCACTTGGATCAGTTCAGATAACTCCCACTCATCATTGGGTAGGGCAGGAGGTTCGTTTGGAGTCAGGGGGCGATCGCTATTGGTCACAGAAGCTATGTCACGTGATGAGATGGTAAGAACTAAAAGAATTTAGTCCAGAGGATTTAGCTTTAAGGTAACTCTAAAATGGCTCAAGGCATTGACTGATTTTGGCACCAGGGGTGAAGGTAAGGTAGTCATCAGTCGACTCCCTGACAGCGAATTGCCCGATCGCGGCGAGAGATGAAAATGCACCGGGATCGCGATTGCAATTTCATCAACCCTTAAAGTTGGAAGAGCCATTTCTGAGGCCAAGTTCTGGAGATTCGACTCAGTCACTAGTTCCTCAATTTCATCGGGCGCTAGTTCGTGCGTCACGGGAATTTGAGAGATCTCCCCAGCGGTCATCACAACTAAGTCACTAAAGTGGATAGCGAGCATTCATATTCTCGAAAAACTGAAAGTTTTATCTAACCTTTCCCCAACCCCTCCGCCAAGAAAAAGGAGCTTTATATCTAGCTCCCCTTTCTTTAAGGGAAGGGGCTGGGGGTTAGGTCTAACGGTGTATCAACGCTAGACCGTTGCAGAGAAATACAGTTCTAAACAATGGGAGCAAGATCCGACTCTTTCACCGTACCTGTCCCATCATTAAGGGGTTTGTAGTCAGTCTTGAATTTCAGGGTGACTTGGCCGCTCATTTGGGTCAGCGTTTCGATGTTGCCCACAGTAGTTTGATCTACAGTGCTGACGCTGAGGTTGTTATAGTAGGCGCTGACGCTAGCATTGCCCCAACCCCAGGTTGCGCCTGCCTTGACCGAACCTCCAAAACTCTGGCTTTTTCGGTTAGTAGTGTTCGTGCTGCTGGATTCAGTGGAGGCAACTCGGAAAATTAGCTTGGTATTGATTTCCCCCTCGGTGATAACAATCCGAGCCATCCCTTCGCGAGCCATCTGTCGCAGTTGATTCATGCCATCACGGGCTAGGCCATGCTTAATGGCAGTCTGGATAGTGCTGATATCACTGCTGGTGTAGACTTTAGAACTATCGACCTCAATGCCATCAGTCTTATCAAAATCGCTTTCAAAGAGTTCTTTGACTTTTGCTTCATCAATGACGTCAGTAGTGGTGGGTTTAAAGACGCTATCTTGCCCAAAAACCCTTATGATCTCCGCCCGATGTCCACCTGTAACAGGTGCCATGTAGTAGAGGCGCTTGAGATGGTAAGCTCGTCGAGGCTCCTTCTCCACCACTGGGAACGCTTTGTCCTTTCCAGCAGTATCTTTTTCTGTAAACGTCAGTTGAGCAAGTTTTTCTGCGACTGCATCGTCCGATACGTTATCAGAAGCAAATTCTTTCAGGCTCTTGGTCAGATCCGCGACCATGTCACTGTAGGCTTTCATCTGATCAAGAGTCGCTTTAATGATCGAGTTGAAAGTACCTGTGATTAATCCTTGAGTGAATTCAACAAAAGCCATCCCAGTTTGCTGCGATCCTCTCACCGCTGCATCGATCGCCCGCTCTGTCGTGCCATTATTACCTAGGGTTAACGATTCGCCCACGGGTTGGACTAAGCCCATCGCCATCGATTCCATATTGCCTTCTTGGGGTCGCAAGAATTCCAACAAGGTATCTTGCACAACTGTGGTCACTCCCTGACGGAGCAATTCGCGCTCGGCTTCATCACTGCCAACGTTTTCCACGCTGCGTTCGATGACTTCCATCAAGCGCTCTACGCCACCTGCTACCGCTTCATCCACAGGGGCGATCGCTTCAGGCTGAGGTTGTAGTTCCATATCAGCACTCAAGTTCTCAGGGTTGGAATCATTGTTTTGCTTGCGATTACGAGCCATGTCTAAAGATCTCCTTGATGTTTAATAAATCCGAGGCAATTCGACCACTGAGCACCAGCAAATCAGCAGAAACTATTTGAATCTGTTTTTCCTGATTTGGAGCTTGCAGTGACAGTCAAAAACTTTTAGCGAGAGAGTAACGATGTTGTTTGTTCACATCGCAGATAACGCCTGGTTTTAGCAGTTGAGGCCAAATACGCCAGTATCTACCCAGTCCTGTTTAAGGAGCACCCACCAATCTACCGAAAGTCCACCCTGAATGTAGCTGTAGGGCAGCCAACCATACCCATCTTTACCCCAACTCGTGCCCCAGGAATTCCGGATTAAGATTGCGCCTTTGCTTCTGCTCCCACCCGCTTTGGGATGCTCAATCACAATGGAGTCGTCATAGCCCACAGCTACCATTGCATGACCTCCCTTGGGGCGATCGCTGTTGCATGGATACGGCAATTGACCGAGGGTTTCAGGCCGACTAGCATGCATCAAGGGCATATCAAAGAGCATGGTGCCAAAAGCTAAGGGAAAACCTGCTGCTAATTGGGTTTTGATCGCCATTAATAACTCGGCAGTATCGATGTCTGGAGTATCTAGACGGACATAGTTAACTGATTTGTAGTTAGCAGCGAAGGCGTAGCAAAACGCGGGTGGTTCTTCGTCTTGCTTGCTAGGGTCGTAGGGCCAGTACTCCTCTGGTGGAGCTCCAAATAATCGCAAAGCTCCCATCGCAGTGCGTAAAAACACTCCAGCATTGCCTTGGACTCGTAACAAGTTTTTAGTGGCTTTATAGAGAAACAAGCGGGAGCGATGGCTGTACTCATTGAAAGCTTTTTGTTCCAAGTACTCGGCAATGGCACTCACAACATGAGCAGTGCAAGACTCGATTTTGCCTTGATCTTCAACTGGAGAGAACCCTGAGCGTAGATCAATGAAAGCGGGTAGATCTAACTTTTTGAATTGCCTTTTCTCAATCAGTTCTACAGATTGACCCATGACAGTTTCCATCATGGGTCGGATGGCTTTACTGGTCAACCTTAGATCTCGATGATCAGGATAATCGCGTATCCAGCCCATGCCATGTTGACGACTAGCGATTCCATTCATGCAATGTTGTGACTTTCGATTTTCAGGATGAGGTGCGGACTTTTATATGCTTCAGCCCTTGTTTGGTTAATTCCGTATTTTCCCCAATTAGTTACAAAACTTACCGTGCTGTATCGCGTTCTACTTAGGGAACTGAGATTACAGGGTGGTTTCATGTTAGCGAGAGGGATTGTTTTCTTAGATGAAACCGCTCTGGTTTTGCCTCGGCTAAGGGACTATATCAATAAGCAGGTGCGACCTATTCACTAGTGAGTCAGTATGAATCAGTATTTTGCTACGGTGGCGAATGGTTTAGAGCCGCTCGTCGTTCAGGAATTAGAGCAGCTAGGGGCACATTCCGTAAAGCCAGGGTTTTGTGGTGCGGCATTTGAGGGCGATCGCACCTTGCTTTACCGCGTTAACCTATGGGCAAGGGTGCCGTTCCGTATCCTGATGAAGCTGCACCAGTTTCCTTGCCAAAGTGCCGAAGATCTTTATCGCGGAATTCAGACGATTGATTGGTCAGAGTACCTCACACCGGATGTAACCTTGGCAGTGAACGCGACGGGCAAAACCGATCAGCTCAACCACACTCACTTCACGGCGCTACAGGCTAAAAATGCGATCGTGGATCAGCAGCAAGAGCAGTTTGGCGATCGCTCCAATGTCGAGCTGCAAGAACCGGATGTGCAGATTAATATTCATATCGATCGTGAGGGCTGCACAGTCAGCCTGGATAGTTCTGGAAACAGTTTGCACCGCCGAGGCTATCGTCCTGCGGTCGGAGCTGCCCCGTTGAAAGAATCTCTAGCAGCAGCCCTAATTCAGCTTTCTGGTTGGCAACCGGAGCAAATGTTTTATGACCCGCTCTGTGGCTCTGGCACCTTACCCCTAGAAGCCTGCCTCAAGTCGCTCAATATTGCCCCAGGACTGTTTCGGGAACGATTTGGGTTTGAAACCTGGCTTGACTTTGACCTCAATCTTCTGGAAGGCTTGATTCAAGAGGCGGAATCCAGTCAACGGGATACGCTACCTGCACCAATCTGGGGTAGCGATCGCGATGCCAAGGTAATTGAGCAGGCGATCGCCAATGCCCAAACCTGCGGCGTACTGGACCAGATCTGGTTTTCGGAGATGGATCTTTCTGAGGTAGTGGCACCGACCGATAGCGGGGTTGTATTCTGCAATCCTCCCTATGGCGAACGGCTAGGCCGAGACACCGACTTGGGCGCATTTTACAAACAGCTCGGTGACGTTTTGAAACAGCGGTTTAAAGGTTGGACTGCTTTTATCTTGAGCGGCAACAAAGAGCTGGCTCAGTCGATCGGGCTGAAATCAAGCCAGCGAATCGCGGTGTACAATGGAACGCTGCCCTGCCAGTTAATGAAATATGAGCTGTACTAGAGATCTGGACTAAATATCAAATCCAGGCTGGAAGAACGCTCGTAGCACCACCCAACATCGATCATGCTCCGACTCACCGAAGTAAAACTACCGCTTGATCACCCTGAAGAGGCACTTCAGGTCGCAATCCTCAAAAAGCTGCAAATTACGCCTGCCGAGCTAGTCAGCTTTTCCATCTTCAAGCGCAGCTATGATGCTCGTAAAAAAGATGACATTGTTTTTGTTTATATTCTGGATGTAGAAACTCTTCAAGAAAAGCGGCTACTCCAGCGATTCAGAAAAGATCCGCATGTTGTGCCCACGCCTGATACGAGCTATCGGTATGTGGCCCAGGCTCCTAACACGGCAACTGCATCTTTGGCGAATCGACCGATCGTAATTGGTGCGGGTCCCTGTGGCATCTTTGCGGGGTTGCTGTTGGCACAAATGGGGTTTCGCCCGCTGATTCTAGAACGGGGGAAGCCAGTTCACGATCGCTCGGTAGATACCTTTGGCTTTTGGAGCAAGCGCAAATTTAACCCTGAATCTAACGCGCAATTTGGCGAAGGGGGTGCAGGCACTTTTTCCGATGGCAAACTCTACAGCCGAGTGAAAGATGCCAATCATCACGGGCGAAAAGTTCTCGAAGAATTCGTGAATGCGGGAGCGGCTCCGGAAATTCTCTATGTCAATAAACCCCACATTGGTACCTATCGGCTAGTCAAGATTGTCGAGAATATGCGCCGCACGATCGAATCATTGGGCGGTGAATTCCGCTTTGAAAGTCGGGTGCAAACGATTGAGATCGAAGAACATGGTGACAATCGGCAAGTGCGAGGTGTGGTTCTAGCCACTGGTGAGTATATCCCCAGCGAACACGTGATCCTGGCTGTGGGGCACAGTGCCCGTGACACGTTCGAGATGCTGCATCAGCAAGGGGTTTACATTGAACCTAAGCCTTTTTCGATTGGCTTCCGAGTTGAGCATCCCCAATCTGTGATCGATCAGTGTCGCCTAGGATCACAGGCAGGCCACCCGGTTTTGGGTGCAGCTGATTATCAGTTGGTGCATCATTGCTCAAATGGGCGATCGGTCTATAGCTTCTGTATGTGTCCGGGTGGGCAAGTGGTAGCGGCAACCTCAGAAGTGGGGCGAGTCGTCACGAACGGCATGAGCCAGTATGAGCGTAGCGGCAAAAACGCGAACAGTGGCATCGTCGTTGGCATTACACCAGAAGATTATCCGGGCAGCCCTCTAGCAGGAATGGAGCTTCAGCGTCAATTAGAAGAGCGAGCTTTTGAGTTGGGCGGTTGCACTTATGAGGCTCCGGGACAGTTGGTGGGCGACTTTCTAGCTCAGCAGCCTTCAACTACCCTCGGTAGTGTCAAGCCTTCCTATCGGCCCGGGGTGCATCTCTGCGATCTCAGCTCTAGCTTGCCCGATTATGCGATCGCTGCCATCCGCGAAGCGCTACCTGCCTTCGACAAACAAATCAAAGGCTTTGCCATGCACGATGCCGTTTTAACCGGGGTAGAAACCCGCACTTCCTCCCCAATTCGGATTAAACGCAACACAGAGTATCAGAGCCTCAACACGGCAGGACTTTATCCGGCGGGTGAAGGAGCGGGATATGCTGGGGGGATTCTTTCGGCAGGCATTGACGGCATTAAAGTGGCAGAGGCAGTCGCCCTCAACATCTTGCAAGGGGTGAATCCAGGAGCTGGGCAGGGGGCAACTCAGACTGCTTGATTCACTCCTGGTTCACAACTCTTGCTTCATAACCAATTAATAGACTAACGACCCGGAGCGCGAATATAGCCCCACTCCCCTCCTTCAAGCTGCGTTAAGTATGGGCCTTCAGGCCCAGGGGCTTGAGTGATCCAACGTCCACCCAAATTTACGTAGGCCAAACCTTCTGAGAAGGAATTGGCATCTGCATATTGAGGTGCGATCGCAAACTTGCCACTTTTATCGATAAAGCCTGCTTTGTTTCCGAGTCGTGCCATTGCCAGCCCACTGGAGAAGGGAGATACTACGGCTACATCTTCGGCCACGACGGAGGTGTCATTGCCCACTTGAGCTTGGGGAGCATAGAACTGCGCCGGAATCGCGATCGCGCCTTGGGCATTAATGAAACCCCATTTATCGGCAATTAATACGCCCGCTAACCCTTCAGCAAAGGATTGTGCCCGATAGAACTGGGGTGGAATCACTAGCTTGCCGCTTTTGTCAATGTAGCCCCAGCGGCTCTCAGCGGTTTGTACTGCTGCCAATCCGCCTGCGAACGACTGAGCACCCGCAAATTGGAGTGGAATGACCATCGTTCCGGTTTTATCAATAAAGCCAATCCGATTGTTGCGCTCAACCTGAGCTAATCCTTCGGAAAATGGAGCAACTGAGCCATAAGGTTGGACGGGAATCACCCACTGCCCCTGAGGGTTGATGAAACCCCATTGCTGATTGAGTTGTGCAGCAGCCAATCCTTCGGAAAAGGGGAGAGCGTCGTCGAACTGCGGCGAAATTACAAGTTTGCCAGTGCGGTCAATAAAGCCAACCTTGTTGCCTACTCTAACGGCTGCCAATCCGGCGGAGAAAGGTTTGGCGCTAGCGAACTGCGGCTCCACCAACCATTGCCCTTGGCGATCGATATAGCCCCAGCGAGTTCCCTCGGCATCGGGGACAACTCCCACAGCCGCAAACCCTTCCGAAAACGGCAAAGCCACATTAAAGCGGGGAGCGATCGCGGTTTTTCCAGCAGTATCAATATACCCGTAGCGTCCATCTTTCTGGGCAACTGTAAGCCCTTGAGAAAACTGCCCAAACCCACCTGCTGCAGGAGGAATGGCAAACCCGCTCTGGTTCCCAGCAATGTACTGACTAGGAACCGTTTGACCGAGTTCTGGTTGGCTAGAAGCTAAAGCTTGGCAAAGGAGTACTGCCACTTCCCCCCTAGTAGCCGCTTGGTTGGGGCGAAGTTGTTTGACCTGCGGGTAATTCACGACTAAACGGTTCAGCGTCCCTGTGGCGATCGCCCGTTTGGCATAAGTAGGCACTTGAGCGGCATCGTCAAAATATTGCCGTAAGACTGCATCAGGTTGATCGGGGGCTGGATGATTCAAGGCATTGGTAGCAATCGCGATCGCCTGGACTCGCGGAATCGCTTGAGTCGGTTTAAAGGTGCCATCTGGATAACCAGAAAAAAGTTGGCGGGCAGCCGCATCCTGAATCGCTCGGTAAGCCCAGTAGGTAGTTGGTACATCCCGAAAGGTGGGAGCCCTCTGCGATCGCGGCAGGTTGGGAAAAGCATTCAGCATCAAGACGGCAAACTCAGCCCGAGTCACGGTCTGGTTGGGCCTAAAGGTACCATTTGGGTAACCGTTGACTAATTTGCGTTGTGACAGTTGGTCAATGCAAGCCCGCCCCCAGTGAGTTGAAGTATCAGAAAAACTCCAAGCGACGGATGAGTTAACGCTCCACATAGAGAAGGTGGCGATCGCCAGATTTCCCCACCATTTAGCACCGGACATGAAAAGTTGCTCCTAGCCAGATTGAGTCTCCTTACCAGTCTGAGCAATTCTCCAGGCTAACCACTACGCCTGATGGGATGAAACTAAAACTGGATCTTTCCCTAGTCTCTTGCTTCATTGGCCCCACTTTGCCTAAATTCCTGTTAAGATGAATTTCTGCCAGTACATTCCGGTCTGTTGCTGGCGCATTGGAACTTGCTCATCCAAGCTCTCCAACTGAATCATAAGTTTCCTGCTCTTAGACTGGTCCCAGGTACTGAATTTGGGATAGGGGCACCACTAGGAGCGATCGCATTCATGACATTTCAACACCTCGGTCTTTCGGCCGACTTGCTTCGTGCTGTTGCTGAGCAGGGCTACACCGAGCCTACTCCGATTCAGCAGGCAGCAATTCCCGCTATTTTGAAAGGGCAAGACATTCTTGCTAGTGCTCAAACCGGGACAGGCAAGACCGCTGGCTTTACTCTGCCACTTCTGCAACGCCTTAGCGCCAAAACTGCTGGTAAAGGCGATCGCTCACCTCGTGCCCTCATCCTCACACCGACTCGTGAATTAGCAGCTCAGGTGGGTGATAGCGTTAAAACCTATGGTAAGTACCTGTCTTTGCGAGCTACCGTTATTTATGGCGGCGTTGGCATTGAACCACAAATTCAAACCCTGCGTCGGGGCGTGGACATTCTGGTGGCTACCCCCGGTCGGTTGCTGGATCACTTAGGGCAAAAGACTCTAGACCTTTCCCAGGTCGAGATCTTAGTCCTAGATGAGTGCGATCGCATGCTGGATATGGGGTTTATCCACGACATCCGCAAGATTCTGGCGAAACTGCCTCAAGCACGGCAGACCCTAATGTTTTCCGCCACTTTTTCTAAGGCGATTCAGCAGTTGGCTAATACCCTGCTTGACTCTCCTAGCCTGATCGAAGTTGCTCCCCGCAATACTGCTGCTGAGCAAGTAGAGCAGGTGGTGCATCTAGTCGATCGCAATCGCAAGCAAGAACTCCTCTCTTATATGATTGGGTTCCACAACTGGCAGCAGGTGTTGGTCTTTACCCGCACCAAGCATGGAGCCAACCGCCTAGCTGAACAGTTGGCGAGAGACGGACTAAAAAGCACCGCGATTCACGGCAACAAAACTCAAGCCGCTCGCACCCGTGCCTTGAGTGATTTTAAGCAGGGAAAAGTGCGGGTCTTGGTTGCTACCGATGTCGCCTCACGGGGTCTAGATATTGATCAGCTGCCTCACGTCGTCAACTTTGAGCTACCAGATGTGCCAGAAGACTACGTACATCGCATTGGCCGTACAGGTCGAGCAGGCAATGAGGGCCGAGCGGTTTCCTTGGTCTGTGGCGATGAATACCCCCTGTTGAAAAATATTGAGCGCTTGCTCAATCGCACCTTTAGTAGAGACATCATTCCAGGATATGAGCCCACCGCCTCAGCCCAGTCGAAAGCAGACCCATCTAGCCGTAAGCGATCCGGTCAAGGTCGTGGTACTGGGGCAAAAACCCAGGCTCAAGCTGCTTCTACCCAGGGTAAAAAGCACACCTCCGCGAGAAGCCGCGATCGCAAACAGCTCCGGACTGGTTAAGGGTCTGCGTTAGTTCCTCAGCCAGAGCCACACCTGGGAAATGCCACCGAATTAGCTATCAGAGTAGGGTGAGTCGAGGAAAATTTTTGATCTTAAGTCGTGAGAGCGCTTAAGACCTAATTTTTAGGGAATTTTAGTACCGTTCCTACATCACAACACTTTACAATTGGCAACGTTGCCGTAAGTGTGGAAAAGGGTTCCCTAATATTCCAAGTGGTTGAAATTCAGCCTGTACTAGCTACGAAAGCAACACCGATTCCCTCTGAGTATCGCTTGCAGGTGGTCGTCAACGTTTTGTCGCATTTAATCTAAAGAGCAACTATGAAAGACCTCACTCGTTATCGCAATATCGGCATCTTCGCTCACGTTGATGCAGGTAAAACGACCACAACTGAAAGAATCCTGAAACTGACCGGTAAGATCCACAAGATTGGTGAGGTCCATGAAGGTGCGGCGACGACAGACTTCATGGAACAGGAGCAAGAACGTGGCATCACGATTCAGTCTGCTGCTACGAGCTGTTTCTGGAACGACCACCAACTCAATATCATTGACACCCCAGGTCACGTAGACTTCACCATTGAAGTTTATCGTTCCCTTAAAGTGCTCGATGGTGGTGTCGGTGTTTTCTGTGGTTCTGGTGGTGTTGAACCCCAGTCTGAAACCAACTGGCGTTATGCAAACGACTCCAAAGTTTCTCGTGTGATCTACGTTAACAAGCTCGATCGCACCGGAGCTGACTTCTACCGTGTCGTCAAGCAAGTTGAACAAGTCTTAGGTGCTAAGCCTTTGGTCATGGTGTTGCCCATCGGTGTGGAAGAGCAGTTTAGTGGTGTCGTTGATCTGCTAACCCGTAAAGCTTGGATCTGGGATAACTCTGGCGATCCCATGAACTACCAGATCAAAGATGTTCCTGCCGACATGGCCGATCAGGTCGAGACCTATCGTGAGCAGTTGATTGAAACTGCGGTCGAGCAAGACGACGAATTGATGGAGAAATACCTGGAAGGCGAAGAGCTGACCATCGACGAAATTAAGCGGTGTATCCGTAAGGGCACCATCGACCTAGCCTTCTTCCCCACCTACTGCGGCTCCTCGTTCAAAAACAAAGGGGTACAGTTGGTGCTGGATGCGGTAGTGGACTACCTACCTAACCCCACGGAAGTCAAGCCTCAGCCAGAAATGGACCTCGAAGGCAACGAGATGGGCACCTTCGCCTACGTTGACTCCGAGAAGCCATTGCGCGCTTTGGCGTTCAAGATTATGGACGATCGCTTTGGCGCGCTCACCTTTACCCGGATTTACTCCGGTAAACTATCCAAGGGTGATACGGTCCTCAACACAGCTACTGGTAAGACCGAGCGGATCAGCCGTCTGGTGGAGATGCACGCCAATTCCCGCGAAGAGATCGAATCGGCTCAAGCGGGTGACATTGTCGCGATCGTCGGCATGAAAAATGTCCAGACGGGCCATACCCTCTGCGATCCCAAGAATCCAGCGACATTGGAACCAATGGTCTTCCCAGAACCTGTGATTTCGATCTCGGTTAGACCCAAAACCAAAGGTGGTGAGGAGAAAATGGTCGCTGCCTTGACCAAGATGGTGCAAGAAGACCCATCTTTCCACATGATGACGGATGAGGAGAGTGGCGAAACGATCCTGAAGGGGATGGGCGAGCTGCACCTCGATATTAAGGTTGACATCCTCAAGCGGACTCACGGGGTGGAAGTAGAGGTTGGCAAACCTCAAGTTGCTTACCGCGAGTCGATCACCAAGCGTCTGGAAGATGATTACACCCACAAGAAGCAGTCGGGTGGTTCGGGTCAATTTGCCAAGATTGGCTACGTCATTGAGCCTGGTGAAGCAGGTACTGGTTTTGTATTCGAGTCCAAGGTGACAGGGGGTAGTGTACCTAGAGAATACTGGCCAGCAGTGCAGAAAGGCTTTGAAAGCTGTATTGATAAAGGTGTATTGGCTGGGTTCCCTTGCCTAGACTTGAAGTTCACGCTCCTAGAAGGTGGTTTCCACCCGGTTGACTCGTCAGCAATGGCGTTTGAGATCGCGGCTAAAGCAGCTTATCGCCAATCGATGCCTAAGGCGAGCCCTCAACTGCTGGAACCCATCATGAACGTAGATGTCTTCACTCCAGACAACTACATGGGCGATGTCATTGGCGACCTCAACCGTCGTCGGGGCATGATGAAATCTCAAGAGACAGGCCCGACCGGGGCCCGAATCAAGGCAGATGTGCCCTTGAGTGAGATGTTTGGCTACATTGGTGACCTCCGGACGATGACCTCAGGTCGTGGTCAGTTCTCGATGTCGTTCTCGCACTATGCGCCTTGCCCAAACAACATCGCTGAGGAAGTGATTAAGGAAACCAAAGAGCGCCAAGCTGCTTCATAGGGCTAAACGTAGCTTGCTGCTTCCAGTAAGCGTTTGATGTTTCCTAACTAATAGAAAAGCCTCCCAGTGGGAGGCTTTTTTCTTTATCATGAGGATTGAGCAGTGACAAAGCCGTTACTAAATCAACCACTAAATCGACAGTCTCAATTCCTGGCAAAGTTAGCTGGATCTTGATCCCGTCGATGTTTGACGGGAAGGGGAGGGCTCTGGCGATCGCCCACCAATGCAGCAGTTGTCTCTAAGGCTGTCCTCAGTTGTTTAGCCGCGTAGATAGACATATCGCGGGGCGCATTAATGCGATCGCGCAAATATCGCAGCGCCAGATCAGCCCCTGAGGGTGGCAAACAAGTTTGATTGGTCATCATGTAGGTGAGGGCACACCGCAAAGCTTCATCAAATAGTTTGTCATCAGCGGGATTGACCCGAATAATATTGGCGCGGTGCTTAATTACTCGGTGCAGGGCTTCAGCCCGTGAAGTCTCAGGCTCTGGGTAAGCCACATCAGGCAGCCCAAACCAAGGGCCTTGATCGACCTGGGTTTTGTTCCGCAGCATCTGAGGCTCACCGTTTTCCCAGCAGCCCCCCATTTGAGGCGGCAAATCATGCACGTGAGTATGAAAGTCGCTTTGAGTGCCACAATAGGTTGGTCGGCTTTCCATTGCGGCAAACCAGTTACCTAAACGAGGGTTTGCCTCTCGCAGGGAATAACCTTTGTAGTAATACAGACTGGCATTCATGCGCTCTACATAGGGAGTAAAGATCACATCAGCAGTGCCGAACTCCTCTAAGAAGTAAGGGCCTGGGGTGCTACCTAAAGCAAACTCGACCTTATCTACTACGCCTGTAAATTGCTCCCGGTTGCGCTGCTCTTGCCGAGCTGATCCGGTTGGGTAGCAAAGCCAAGTACACCAAGCTCTAAAGAGTAGCCGCTCCAACTGCCGCAGTGGCATCACGGTTGGGTCTTTCATGCCAAGACCGAGGGGGCCGAATACCTGTTCTAGGGCGATCAAAATGTCATCACTTTCGGTGATCAGACGGCCATCTAGTTCGATCGCGGGTAGCATGCCCGATGGCACCTTGCGTTTGTACCAGCTCTCCTTTTCTCCGTAGCAGAACATGGTCACTTTTTCGATGCGGTAAGGAATCTGCTTTTCCTCTAGCCATAGCCAAATTTTCTGGCAGTAAGGGCACCAAGCGTGATTGTCGCGATATAGCGTGACGCGCACCTCGGACTCGCTGTGCCCGAACAGGCGCAAACGAGCTTGAGCATTGGTAGGCCCATTAACCGTATCGACTTGAAAATCGGTGAGAGCTTCTAGTTCGGGCCAACTGAGGGGAGCGATCGCCATAGAGATGGATGTCATTAGGCTTGATTCAATGCGGATTAGGTTGAAAAATAGCTTTGTAGCTAGCTCAATGTCAAATTTGCGAAATTAAAGAGCAGTGTTTCCTCCTTCGATCTCCTGCTTGAGCCGCCACAAATCTTCGTACAGTTGCCCGTCTGGAGCTTCACCCAAAAATGTAGCAATGACTGCTCCTGCCATGCCACCAAAGGGGCTGTAGTCCATTGTTACCTTGACTTCTGTGCCCGCTTCGTACTCCGAGCTGCGAAAGCTGACACAGCCTTCGTTAGGCACATTACTGCCAGGCAGCGATCGCCAGCAAATTAGCTCATTTTCTTGGTCCTGCGTGATCTCAGCATCCCATTCAATGTGGTTGCCTAAGGGAGCTTTGGTAATCCAATGAGAACGCTGTTCATCTAACACTTTCACTGACTCTAGGTGATTCATGAACCGTGGCAAGTTCTCAAAGTTGCGCCAGAACTGATACAGCTCTTGAGGAGAGCGGTCAATCCGAATACTTCTTTCTACATGGATACTCATCGAGTTACCTGTTAACTAAATGTCTGACTTGTCTCGCCTAGACTTTGAGCTTAGATCCCTTTTAGTGAACTTACACCTACTAGGGGAGAGAACTATGAGGGTTTGGCCTAATAGAATGAACCACTTTCTGTGGCCACAGCCTGCCCGCATTCCAGGTCGCTCAAGGTTAGTTTGCAGACAAAGCCGCGCTTAGCTCAGTTAGATCGACGGGCTTGACTAAATGCACCGCGAAACCTGCTTGACGAGAGCGATCGCGGTCTTCTGGCTGACCATAGCCGCTTAGAGCTAAGAGTCGGATCTGGCTCAAGGCTGGTACGTGACGGAGACGACGAGCCAGCTCATAACCATCCATCCCCGGCAGCCCAATATCCAGCACCGCGATGTCTGGCAGAAAAGACTGAGCGATCTCCAGCCCTTGGAGACCGTCGTAGGCAACTTCCGTGATATGCCCACAGAGATTTAGCGAGATCGCCAAGACTTCAGCCGCATCCATATTGTCATCAACGATGAGGATACGAAGTGGCTGCTGACCCGTCGGCGCAGGGATGTCAGCTAGAGTTTTCTCACTTTGAGCCAACTGAGGCGCTAATGGCAACCACACCGAGAATTCGCTACCTTGGCCTTTGCCTGCACTCGCCGCTGATACTCGTCCTCCATGTAGGGTGACTAGGTTTTTGACAATTGCCAGTCCAAGCCCTAAACCTCCCTGCGATCGCTCAATAGACTGCTGCTCCTGGTAGAACAGGTCAAATACTTTGGGTAAGAGTTCAGGCGCAATGCCGTTCCCCGTATCCCTGACACGCAACCATACTTCGCTGTCTACCCGCTCCGCTAAGATGCTAATCTCACCTTCTGGCTCGGTGTATTTAGCTGCATTATTCAGCAAGTTCGCAATCACCTGTGCCAACCGTCTAGGATCAGCTTCAATCATGAGCCCTGTGCTAGGCACCCCAATTGTGAGGTTGTGTCGGCGTTGTTCTAATAAAGGGCTGCACTGCTCCACCGCTTCTGCAACGATCGCTGCTAGTTCCAAGGGTTCCTGCTGGAGCGTCAGCTTGCCCCGAGCGAGACGCGATACATCCAGTAAATCATCGACCAGACCTACTAGGTGATGCACTTGACGCTCAATCACTGTCCGTTCTTTGTCTACTTCTGAGATGCCGCGCAGTCGCATCAGGTTCAGCGCAGTCAGGATTGGCGCGAGCGGATTGCGGAGTTCATGCCCCAGCATAGCCAAGAATTCATCTTTAGCTCGGTTGGCTAACTCAGCTTCACGCTGGGCATTGGAAATCTCAGTCACTTCAAAGGCAACTACAACGATGCTGTCGGTCTTGTCATACTCATCGGGGAGAGGTTGGTAAACGACCTCAAAGAAGCACTCCTCAATCGTCTGTGGCTGACCACGATTCAGCATTACCTGGATTCTGCCTATGTAGGGTTGCCCCGTTGTGTAAACAACGTCGAGTAACTCATAAATACCCTGACCCGCCAACTCAGGCAGCGCCGCCTGCACTGACTTACCCACCACTAGTCTGTGACCAACCAGTTCCAGGTAGCGCTCGTTAGCAAACTCAAAGACAAAATCTGAGCCTCGCAGGACAGCAATCCCTACAGGCGCATGTTTAAAGATGCGCGATAGTTGGTTGGCATTGGCTTGCAACCGTTTTTCAAGCAGTACCTTTTCAGTTGTTTCTGTAAATGTGACGAGGATACCTGCGACGTTACCAGCGTCATCTGGAACAGGGCTATAAGAGAAATTGAAGTAGCAATCCTCTGGATAGCCAAAGCGATCGATCGTGAGCTTAAAATTATCAAAGCCAAAGGACTTGCCTTGCCATACCTCTGCCCACATGGGACCAATGGTGCTCCAAATCTCTGGCCAAGTTTCTTGGGCACTAATTCCTAAAGCTGCTGGATGCTTATCACCTAAAATCGGACGATAGGCGTCGTTATAAAACTGAGTAAATTCCTGTCCCCAAGCAATGTACATTGGCAACTGACATTGCAGCAGGATACGAACAGCAATCTTTAGGCTTTGGGGCCAAGTCTCTGCCGATCCGACCGGCGTTTTAGCCCAGTCAATCGTCCGCATGAGCGCACCCATTTCTCCACCACCAGAGAAAGTAGCATGAGCGGCTAACCAATTCGTTTCGTCCCTAGATGCATCCGGTTGCATAGGCCTGTGGTCAACAGTTATTGATTTGTAGTCCCCTACTTCTCATCCTAGAGGATGCGCTTCTAGAGGCTCAGGATTTGCAGCTTCACTACTGATTTGGCTGGTTACTTACTGGAACTAAGTCATTAGCGGAGTTGACTAGAATCAGAATTTTCGTGACCTTCCAGTAACACTTCAAAAGTTGTCCAACCTTGGCCGCTGTCTACTCGTAGCTCTCCACCTATTTGCGCCACTAGCTTTTGTACCAAGGCTAGTCCTAGACCAGTTCCACCTTGCCGCCACGGGTCGGCGTGAGGCACTCGGTAAAACTTCTCAAAAATATGAGGCAATGCAGCAGGCGGAATTTCTGCTTGATTACTCACTTCAAACTGAGTCCTGAGTGCCGCAGGTTGATCAGGGAGCGCGGGGTCGATCTGCTGCTCAACTCTCAGTTGAATCTCGCCTTGAGGTGGCGTGTATTTACAGGCATTATTGAGCAACTCAGCTAGTAATCGAGCTAAGCTATTGCGGTCTGACTGAATCGGCAGAACATGAGGTGGTAGATCAACTGTGAATTGTTGACCCCGCTCTTGCATGCGGGTCGAAAATGGTTGGACGATGCTGGTCAGCCAGTCTTGAAGCACAATTGTCTCAAGGGATATAGGATAGCGATCTGCTTCAAGTCGCTGTAAGTCTAGCAAGTCATTGATTAGGTTCGCTTCTCTGGCGCACTCAGCTTGTAGGATTTCTAGGTATTGCTGCTGCCGCTCTGAGGAGGGAGAGAGCTTGAGCATGTGAAGTGCCAGCTTCATGTTAGAGATTGGCGTACGCAGTTCGTGGGATACGGTACTCAGGAAGTCATCTTTGAGTTGATGCAGATGTTGCAAAACTTCGACTTGGGCTTGAGCTGCTTGATATAAGCGAGCTTGACGAATGGCGATCGCGCACTGATTGGCTGCTTGTTGCACTAAGCGGACCTCTAGGTCATCGAACACGCAGTTGGGCAGGCGGAAGATCCATAGGTCTCCTAAGACTCCCTGATCATCAAAGATTGGGCAAGCCAAAATCGCCGCTTGAGGTCTACTAAACTTGGGTGCTAAGCGACAGAACTGCAGGATCTGCCCCTCCAGCAACGCTTGGTGGACATCTGAGACAGTCTCTAGAGGTAATGCACCGCTCTGACTAGAAGGCCAACCAGGCGTCACCGCCTCGTAGTGGATTGTAATGACGTTTTTCTCTAGATCATATAGGGCGGCATTACAGCACTCTGCGATTAGCGCCTGGTTTAATTCCTGCACCACAGTTTCTAGAATCTGGGCTTCATCCAAACTGTCCCGCACCTTATCTGTAACTCTTTTCAGCAGTGCTTCTAAATCGAGGGCTTGTCGCAGTTGCAAGGTGCGTTCTTGTAATTCGGCTGTGCGCTGTGTCACGCGCAGCTCTAACTCATCCTTCACTGCTTCTAGAGCTGCAAAAGAGCCTCGCAATTGCGCCGCCATCTGGTTATGAGCTTGAGCTAAAACTCTAAATTCATTCACCCCTCCGAGGCTGACAGTTTGGTTAAAGTTCCCATTGGCTAGGGCTTGGGAGGCCGAGCACAAACGGAGAATTGGGTCAGTAATGCGGTGAGACGTGAGCACTCCTAGAACGATCGCCACCAGCAACGCCCCTAGGCACAGCAAAACCGTAGTGCGTCGGCTTGCTTCGATGTGCTCCATAAAATCTGCTTCTGGCACCACCACTACAATCAACCAATCCAACCCATAAGGGTCGGTAAAGGGCATGACTTGCACAAACTGCCGCTGACCCTCCACGACAAAATCGAGTTGTTGGCTCTGCCGAATAGAGCTAAGACTACCAAAGTATTTTTGTAATTGTTGCGCCGTCAGGCGAGTCATCTGATTCCGGCTGGCGATCGCACTTAGCCGTCGTCGCGGGTCCGCCACTCCCTCTAGATTCAAGCTAAAAGGTAGCTCAGCCGTTGAACTAGCCACGAGGTTGCCTGAGCGCTCGATGATAAAGGTTTGTCCAGAGCGGCCCACCTTCAGCCGGTGCAAAAAGTCATCCAGTTGTGAGAGTGAAACCGTGGCATTGGTCGCACCAATTAAAGTCCCCGCTCCGTCATAAATAGGTCGAGTGGCACTGACGGCTAGCCCTCTAGAAGAGAAATAGGGATAGACTGCTGTCCAAGTTGGTTTATTTGCTTGCACCGCCTCGCGATACCAGGGACGAATCCGAGGGTCGAAGGTGGTATCCAGCCGGATCAATTGCTGGCGATTACCTTGCTGATTAATCGTGTAGGTGTGGTACTTGCCAGCAGTGGAGGCATCGATTACGCGAATGACGAGGGTTCCGTCCTGCAAGCGGTCCACAGCATGAATCTCTCCCTGCTCACTGCCAAAGGCGATCGGGTTTAAAGACTGAAACAACTGCATTTGTTGCCAGAAATGCTGCTCCAAACGCTTGCCGTCTCGCAAATTCAACTCCCCTAAGCGAAACGCACTGGCGTTGATCGCAGTGACCAATTGCGGAGTTTCTAGATAGTTAGCAAGATGCTGATGGACGCGATTTGTAACTTCGTTTCTCAGCTCAGCCGCAACTTCATTGACTGCTCTCTGACCATCTCTTAAGGAAAAATATGCCGTTAACCCAACCGCCGCGGTAATTTGCAGAACAAAAGGAACAATGAGCGCTACTCTGAGCGGCACATTCGATAAACCTCTAAACAGGGGATGCAAGAGCTTCTGCATGTATCCTAGTTTAGAGCCTGCTTAAAAGTGAGTGGGCAGTGGAGTCATTCATGATAGGTACAAAGCAAAAATTATAATAGCTTTTACTTAATACCTTCTAGCCGTGCCTGTCCTGTAGCTTAAGTGTAGCTCAGCAGCCTCACATAATGGTTCGCGTCACGCTTGATCAGGAATTTCTGGCAAGGGGTAACCGAGTGATCGCACCCCTGCCAATAATATGCTGAATCATTAGGATGGTTGCCCCAGCTTACACGAGAGGTAAGCAAATGCTAAAACAAGTGTTTCCCGGCTGCGATTCAACTAAAATCGTACCTTGGTGACGATTTTCGACAATGCGCCGCACAGCTTCTAATCCAAGTCCTGAGCCTTTGCCTACTGCTTTGGTCGTGAAGAATGGCTCAAAGATGCGTGACTGAATTTCAGGCGGAATGCCATCGCCAGAATCCATGATGTCAACGCGGACAGAATGCTCCTTACGTTGCGTGGTAATGGTCAGCACTCCTTTGCCATTCATAGCATCAATGGCGTTATCGATTAAGTTCGTCCACACCTGATTGAGTTCGCTGCCATAAACCAGTAACTTGGGCAGCTGCTTATCATAACACCGTTTAACTTGGACTCCCTGCTTGAGTTTATGAGCAAACAATCGCAAGGTATCTTCCAATCCTTGATGCACATCTACTTCTTGTCGAGTGCCTTGATCCAAGTAGGAATAGGACTTCATCGCTTGCACCAGTTCTGAAATTCGCTCTGCTCCCCGCAGACCATGTTTAATCATGGATATCACCTCAAACGAAAGTGATAGCCATTGCAACCCAATCTCGCGTAATTCAGTGGGGTCATCTCGCCAACGCACCATCAGTTGGTCTAAGGTTTCAGTCTCAACGCCTCCCTCTGCTAGGGGTTCTGCCAGTTTCCATGCTTGGCTAACTCCATAGTCTTCTAGCCAATTTTCTAAGATTTCGGTGCGATCGCTCAGAGTTACAGCATCTACGCGATTGTTCAGAATCAAGTCATAGCCTACATCCCGCGTCTGTAGCCACTGTTGCGTATGTGCGTCATCCACTTGGCGTTTACCATAAACCAAGTTCATGCGCTGGAGTTCTAGAATGGCTGGGGGCATTTCTCGCAATGCGCGCACCAGTGCGGCGGCGGGATTGTTGAGTTCATGAGCTAGACCTGCGGCTAGCGTGCCCAGGGCTGCCATTTTCTCCCGCCCCCGGATGAAGGACTCTAACCCACGCAACCGTTGTTCCACAATACGGAACACCATCCGCTCGAACGTGCGGCATTCGTGCAACAGCGTCAGAAAGTCACTGGCTTCAATTTCGTGAAGATGGCAATCTGTGATGGCTCGCAGGGTCACTGGAGCAGGCTCATCTGTCAGGACTTGAACTTCTCCAAAGAAGGCGGGTGCTTGATGTCTCCCTAGCGGGATCTCTGTCCCCTCACTGCGACGGGTAATCAGCATTTGACCCTTTACCAGGATAAATAAGCCCCGATGCGGATCTCGCTCTTGAATTAGTGTCTCTCCAGCCTGCACCATCACAGTTTGAGTGCGATCGCATACCCACTCTAATCGGGTTTGGGACAGATGTTGAAACGCCTCCAGTTTGAGCAGGTCTTCGATGCACAACTTGCGATTCACCATGTCATACCTTACTTAGATAACGATGGATAAATTGCACCGCGATCGATCCTTCACCCACACCCGATGCCACCCGCTTCACGGAGTTATACCGCGCGTCTCCAGCGGCAAAAATGCCGGGAACACTGGTTTCTAAAAGAAAAGGCGATCGATCCTGATTCCACCCTTTGGGAGGCTTACCATCACGGATCAAGTCAGGCCCAGTCAAGATAAACCCTCGCTCATCTCGCTCTACTACGCCATCCAACCAGTCGGTTTTGGGCATTGCCCCGATAAAGATAAACAAAGAGGCAGCTTCGACGGTTTCGCTCTCGCCTGTGTGGATGTTTTTGATGACAATCGCCTCTAGGTTTTTGTCGCCTTTGACTTCCTCAACCGCACAACCGACACAAACTTTGATGTTATTTGTCGCTTCTATCTGGTCAATTAAGTACTGCGACATACTCTTGGTTAAGGGCGATCGCACCAACATCACGACTTCGAGGGCATATTTAGAGAAGTGCATCGCGGCTTGTCCCGCAGAGTTGGCACCGCCCACAATATAAACGGTTTCACCCTGGCAAGCGATCGCTTCGGTCATCGCTGCTCCGTAATAGACGCCCGCTCCACACAGTTGGTCCATGCCTGGCACATCCAACTTGCGATAGGCAACTCCGGTTGCTACTAACAGCGCGTGACAACTAATTTCGCTGCCGTCAGCCAAATGCAGAATTCGGTAGGGATTAGTGATCTCGACTGCTGTTACTTCTTGAGGAGTGAGAATTTCTACCCCAAATCGTCGCGCTTGGGCTACCGCTCGCCGAGCCAAGTCTACCCCACTTAAGCCTACCGGAAATCCTAAATAATTCTCAATGCGTGAGCTAGAACCCGCTTGCCCGCCTGGGGCTTGACGCTCAATCATGACGGTGCTGAGTCCTTCCGAGGCTCCGTAAACCGCAGCGGCTAACCCTGCTGGCCCGCCACCAATAATAGCTAGGTCGTAGAAAGGACGCTCTGCTTGGGTTTGTAAGCCAATCTTTTCTGCGATCGCCAGATTTGAGGGTTGGATTAACCGGGAACCATCAGGGAACAAAACTAATGGCAATTGTTGCTTGCCATCAGCTTCAGCATATTCCACTAGCTGCGTAGCTTCACCTTCTAGTTCAATATCCAACCACTGGTAAGGCACTTGGTTGCGGGCCAGAAAGTCTTTGACTTGATGAGACAAGGGAGACCAACGGTTGCCAACTACCCGAATGCCTTCAAAGGGAGGCCGAAAAGACGCAAACCAGTCATCGAGCAAATCATCTAAAACTGGATATAACCGCTCTTCAGGAGGGTCCCAAGGCTTGAGTAGGTAATAGTCGATCTGGATACTATTGATGGCTCGAATGGCAGCATCTGTATCCGCATAGGCCGTGAGCAAGGCCCGCTTGGAGTTTGGGTACATATCCAGAGCTTGCTCAAGAAACTCAACTCCGCTCATTTGCGGCATGCGTTGGTCTACCAAGAAGAGTGCCACAAACTCATTGCGTAGCTTGAGCTGTTGTAAGGCATCCAATGCCGCCTGCCCAGAATCCGCTCGCACAATCCGGAAGCGATCGCCATACTGATGCCGTAAATCCCGTGATACTGTTTGCAGCACATCTGGATCATCATCCACGGTGAGAATTACAGGTTTTGCCATCACTCAATCTCCTGTTATTCAACGGCCACAGTTAGGAATTTTGTATACCATTTATCGATTTGATGCTGCATTAACGTATACATATTCAGCATTTCTAGATAGAGAGCTATCTCAAACGCGATTCCGTTCGGGGAAAAAGCCAAACGCTCACTGAATTGATTAATTGATGGCTCAGTAGTTCTTTCCCTCCTCATCGGTAAAACACCACAGCCATTGTTCTCCTAATTCCGCTGAACTAATCACAGCATGTCCGCTCTCCTCATAATGACGACGTGCATGCTGATTTTTGGAGGAATCGCAGCATAGCATCTTGCCGCAGGTCTGACAGATTCGCAGATGTACCCAGCGATCGTTAGTCCGCATGCACTCTTCACACCGGAACATGGGGTAGTTGGCTTTCGGAATTAAGTTTTCCAGAGTCATTTCATTGAGATGTTGACAGGGCATAGATTTTTACTATGTGAATGAGTAGGATGTTTGTTTGGGAAAGAATAATTGGGGAAGAATAAATAGCCTTTTCTGACAACTCCATATCGTTCTATGGAAGGGGATACAGCCATTTGCAAAATAGTTGAGTTAGGTGTGGCATGATGAGATAAGTGAGCAAGGCAACACTGAAGCCTGTACTGATCAGTTGCTGGAGCAATATAGGCAAATCAGACAGTAGTGGTGCCAGCAAATGGTTCGAGATAGGAAGCGTGAGAAACACTCCTAGCCACGTCACTAACACCATTTTGTAGCGAGGGGGCGGCATCTCTACTCTGTTTGGGAGTGTAAACCAGGTTTCCAGTCCGGTTAGGGTTTGAACCGCTTCAGGCTTTTCAATTAGGGGCTGCAATCGCGCCAGCCATTCTTGCCGGATATCAGATTCTAGCCAAGTTTTGAGGTTACTGTACTGATCGAATTTGAGGATGGCAACATATTCAGGGTGAGCATGATTCCACGGTCGAATTACATTGACTCCCAAGTGTCCTCTAAACTTTTGGGCAACCGCAGCGATACCGTGCAACCACTCTTCATACCCATGCTCGCGCCCAGGGCGAACCGTATGAGAAATGATGGCAGTGACCTGCTGAGTTTTTGCATCTGTACCCATTGCTTGGGGTTCAAACATGAAATGCAACCTCAGTGAGCGATCGCTTCAGACCAATGGAGTATCCACTAAATGTTCTGCCAGAAACCAAACCTGTAACTCGTTCGCAACACTTGGCTCACTAACATGATTATCCCTCTTTGAGAAAGTCTAGCAGTGCGGGGTTGACCTGTTCTGCATGAGTCCAGTTGATAGCGTGAGGACCATCAGGGATCACCACTAGACGACTATCTTTAATGAGCTGCGGCAACCTCTTACCAGTGGAAGCGATCGGAAGGATGCGGTCAGCCTCACCTTGAATAATTAGGGTTGGCACATCAATGTGGGGCAAGTCATCTCGGAAGTCGGTCAACCAGGAGGGTACACAGTCCAAGGTTCCTTTTGCAGAAGCTCCTGCTGCGACATTCCAGCTCATCTGGATGGCCTCATTGCTGATGCGATCGCCGAGAAATACATCGACGTTAAAGAAATTGTGGAGAAATAGAGAGAGATAGGCGGGACGGTCTGCGACAATGCTCTTCATAATGCCATCGAAGACGCTTTGATCCACTCCTTCTGGGTTATCGTCTGTTTTCAACAGGAAGGGGGGCACCGGAGCTATTAGTACTGCTTTACTCACCCGCTCTGAGCCGTACTTGCCGAGATAGCGCGTCACTTCACCCGTCCCCATCGAGAAGCCAACCAGCAAAACATCCCGCAGGTCCAGTTCTGCGATGAGTGTGTTCAAATCTGCGGCGAAAGTGTCGTAATCATAGCCAAAAGAGGGTTGGCTAGAGTTACCAAAGCCCCGGCGATCGTAGGTGATGACTCGGTAGCCTGCTGCCAGCAAAACCCCTACTTGCTTTTCCCAGGAATGTCCGTTCAGCGGAAAACCGTGGATAAGTACCACAGGCTGACCTGCGCCGTAGTCTTCATAGTAGATATCGATGGTGCTGGAATTCTCTTTGCCAACGGTGACGTAAGACATTTTAGAATCTCCTTTTCGTGATTAAGTTTGTGGAATCATTCACCTGTGCCAAGAGGCTATTCTTCTTGGCTACAAAACAGTATTTCAACTAAGCTAGGATGCTTTCATCGCAGCAGTTGCAGCCGCCTCGATAAATTTAGTAACCTCTTTGGGATGAGAGACAAAGGGTACATGGCTGGATTTGATCTCGCTGGTTTTGGCACCGATCCGTTTTGCCATAAAGCGCTCAAGTTCAGGGTTGATCGCCCGATCTTCCTGAGTCACGAGATACCAAGAGGGAATTGTTTTCCAGGCGGCGCGATCGAGTGTTTGGTTGAAAGCGATACTAGCGACTGGCTTTTGGGTTGCTGCCATCACTCGAGCCTCAGCTAAGGAAACATCCTGAGCAAAGAACTCATGCAGCTTGGCTCGATCAATGAAGAGAAAGCCTGCGGTATCAGGCACAATTGCCGTGCTGAGCGGAGGGGCTGCATACCTACCATTCAACTCACTAATCTTTTCGCCGACTTCGGGGGCAAAACCAGCGATATAAACCAATGCCTTGACTTGCGGGTTACCAGCCGCCGCGCTCGTAATCACACTTCCCCCATAAGAATGTCCAACCACCACAACAGCGCCCTTCTGAGCATCAATCACTCGCTTAGTGGTGGCAATATCATCTGGGAGAGAGGTGAGCGTATTCTGCACAGCCGTCACGGTGTAGCCATCTCGTTCTAGCAACGGAATGATGTGTTGCCAGGATGTGGCATCAGCGAAGGTACCGTGAACCAGAACGATCGCGGGTTTGGAGTTGGAGCTTTGGGTTACTTCCTTAGAAGTGGCTACTTCTGCACGTATCAGCACAATTATTGAAACACTGAATGCCAGTAGCAACAGAAAAAACTTTTGAATTTTGATGATTAGCATATTCCACCAAATAGCCGCTTCCTAATGCTTGTTGATAGGATGAATTTGAGGTTGAGGGAACTGCCGAAACACAAAGCATAGATAGTCTTCCGCAGCAGAGGTCGCGTCGAGCTGTCTTTGAATTGTCTTAATTTGCATCACCCTAATTTAGGGAACTCCCTCAGATCTGTCGTCCATTCCAAGTTCATACTTGCAGCCACAAAACGATCAGTCATTGGGCAATCTGAAGTATGGGGTTGGCATCCAACTTAAGTTCAGATCTATCTCAAACTTAGAGGCAAAATTCATACCGCCGTCATCAATGAAGATACGGATATGGCTGTGATTACTCAGGCTAAAAATGGGGTTGAGGCGATCGCGCTGTTCCGCCAAGTGGAACCGATGTAGCCTTAATGGATTTGCATTAAAGCGAAGGATTGCCAGTCTGTAAGCCTGTCATCTTAGCTTAAGTTGGATGTCAACCTGAACTTAAGTTGGATATGAAGCTGATACCTCAGGTTGCTTTATGATTGATCGTTTTGTAGCTTCAAGTATGGACTCTGAATGGACGACAGAGTTGAATTAGTCCCTTAAATTAAGGCCATATAAACGGTTGTAGAAGTGACCTGAGAGGGAAAAAAGAGAGCAGTCAGCGCTGGAATCTTCCAAGAGCCAGTTAGTAACAACTTGTCTGCTGGGAGATGATCTATTGGGAGACGACAATGACTATCAACCAAAATGGACTTTTTGTTCAATCGGATCAAGGTCGTTCTTACTACTTTGGTGAAGATCTCTATACCTTCAAAGCCATTGGTGAAGAGACCGAGGAAGCCTATGCCCTTTGTGAGGTCATCGTTGCACCTCAAGGTGGTACTCCTCCCCATCGACACAGTCGAGAAAATGAATCGTTCTATGTGCAAGACGGAGAGATTGAATTCCAGCTTGACGATCGCACCTTGATGGCAACGGCTGGAACCTTTCTCCATTCACCCAAAGGGCAGCTTCATCAATTTACCAATACAACCTCTGTCCCTGCCAAGATGTTGGTTTGGGTGACACCTGCTGGCTTTGAGAAATTTATTGCTGAAGTGGGAAAGGCAGTGAATGGTCAAATTACAGCGGCCCCACCCTTAATTGCTGAAGACTTAGATAACATCCTCACTACTGCACCTAAGTACGGCATCGAGATTATTCCTCCGCCTTCTCAGCAATGACCACAGGACTGCAACCCACCCCTGCCTAATCAGTGCCAAGGTAGCTGAGCGATCGCTTTCATGACAGATGAATGATGAATCAGAGGATAAGCAGCTATGGAAAGAAGCACTAGTTTTGAGAGTAAAGGGTTAAAGTGTTCTGTCACCTTTTACACGCCAGATAATGTTGCATCTGGCGATCGCTGTCCTGCCATTGTCATGGCGCATGGCATTGGCTTGACCAAAGAGATGGGACTGCCGCAGTTTGCTGAGCGCTTTGCTCAGGCTGGATTCGCCGTCACGCTGTTCGATTATCGCTACATGGGTGCCAGTGAGGGAGAGCCTCGGGGGCAAATGCTCCCGACCGAGCAGCATGAAGACTACCGCAATGCCATTACCTGGACCCAACTTCAAAGCGAAGTTGACCCGGAACGCATTGGTCTTTGGGGCTTCTCCTATAGCGGTGGTCACGTTCTGCACTTAGCAGCATTCGATCGGCGCGTGAAAGCGATCGTGGCCCAAATGCCTACAGTGAATGCATTTCTTAACTCCCGCCGTTTGGCCTCCCCGCTTGCACTCCATGAACTCACAAAGTTGCTTGCAGAAGATCGGATCAAACGGTATCAAACCGGAGAGGTGAGCTACTTCCCCTTGGTTGCCCCGCCCGGTCAACCCTCCTTTCTAGCGACACCCGATGCCTTTACTTGGATTGAATTGGCTAAGGATGCCAGCGAAGGTAGATGGGAAAATCGGCTCACCTTTGAATCGATTGAACATTGTCTCTACTACGAAGCCATTCCTCACCCTGAGGCCATCTTTCCCACTCCGCTCTGTCTGATTGTGGGCGAGCAAGACTTCCTTGCCTCTCCCCAATTGGCCGCCGCTGTCTATGCAGACGCGATCGAACCAAAGTCTTTCACAGTTTTGAAAGGTGGACACTTTGACGGCTTCCAGGGAGAAGGCTTTGAGATTGCCAGCACCACCGCCTTGAGCTGGTTTGGGAAATATTTAAAGCATAAGCCTGCTTGTGAGACATAAAGCCATTACAAATAACCGAGGAAGATGTCATGACCCAGTATGACTACATTGTGATTGGGGCAGGTTCGGCAGGCTGTGTAGTCGCCAACCGCCTCACCGAAGACAGTGACACAACCGTGTTGTTACTTGAAGCGGGTAACCCAGATATAAAATCAGAAATTCACATCCCGGCGCAATGCCTCAGTCTACAAGGCTCTGAGGTGGACTGGGCATATTTCTCTGAACCCGAACCCTACCTGAATGACCGCAAAATCTTTTGTCCTCGTGGGAAAGTTTTGGGCGGCAGCAGTTCGATTAATATCATGATTTATCTGCGAGGCAATCCTCACGATTATGACCACTGGCAGTCATTGGGAAATCCCGGTTGGAGTTACCAAGATGTTTTACCATACTTCAAGAAATCGGAGCACCAACAGCGAGGTGCGTCCGAATTTCACGGAATTGATGGAGAGTTGAGCGTCACCGATCCGATTGCGCCTGCTGTGGTATCTCAACGCTTTGTAGACGCAGCAGTAGCAGTAGGATATGACCACAATTCTGATCCTAATGGAATGCAGCAAGAGGGGGCAGGACTCTATCAATTGACCATCAAGGATGGTAAACGACATAGTACCGCTGCTGCCTTCCTTGTGCCCATTCTCCAGCGTCCCAATTTGACGGTAACGACAGGAGCATTTGTCACTCGCTTGTTGTTCGAGGGTACTCGCACCATTGGAGTCGAATATCTGCACGAAGGCACGCTGCACCAAGTTAGGGTTAACCACGAAGTGATTCTAAGTGCTGGCGCGTTCGATTCGCCCAAGCTGCTCATGCTTTCCGGCATTGGCGATGCAGAACACCTGCAAGCAATGGGAATTCCAGTAGTGGCTAATTTACCGGGTGTGGGTCAAAATCTTCAAGACCACCCTGTTGTGGCCGTAGCACATGAAGCAACTCAGGATTTACACCCAGCAAGCACCAGTAGTGTCGCTGAAGCGGGCTTGTTTTTGCATACTCCAGGCAGTCTGGATGCTGCGCCAGATTTGCAGTTTCTCTTCGGCCCCGTTGTGTTGGCACCGCCCGGTTATGCCCACTCGGGTTTAGGCTTCACCAGTTTCGTCTGTTTGACTCATCCCCAAAACATTGGCAGTGTCAGTTTGCGTTCCTTCGACCCCAAAGCCGCACCGATGATTCAAATGAACTTTCTCCAAAGTGAAGCGGATGTGCAAAAGCTCGTGATCGGGATCAAATTACTTCGTAACTTGTTCGGTGCCAGTGCTTTGGATGAGTTTCGTGGTGAGGAAATCGCTCCGGGTGCCGAGAAGCAAAGTGATGCAGCCCTCGTTGCTTACGTCCGGGAAACTTGCAGTACCGTGTGGCATCCGGTGGGCACTTGCAAAATGGGCACTGACCCAATGGCAGTGGTAGATCCTGAACTCCGCGTACATGGAATTGAGGGGTTACGGGTTGTGGATGCCTCGATCATGCCAACAATCACCACAGGCAATACGAACGCACCGACGATCATGATTGGCGAAAAAGCCGCCGATTTAATTAAAGCCGCAGGTCGTGTTTCACAGCAAGCTGCTTCCGTGATCGCGCAGAGCACAGCACCAAGGGCGATCGCAAACTAACGCGATCGCACCGATACAGCCCTATTAATCATCTCCTTTGACTGTGTAAATTAGGCAATGCATCATGAGAGCTATCACAATTCAAAACTCAATTCCTCAAATCACTTTTGTGCTATCCAAAGTATTTTTGCCAACAGCCTTAGCAGCAGAACTGCTGGGAGTTTCACTATCTGGTAAAGCGATCGCGCAACCCTGCTGCATTAGTGAAGCCTGGTCCCTAGACAAAACGCAGGTCGTACCTATATCTTCACAACAAGGGCATCCAGTTTTGATCGCCACCGCGTATACTGATCTTACATTACCCACCCTGCGACGTGGCGATCGCGGCAGAAGCGTTCAACTGTTGCAGCAAGTTCTCTCAGACAATGGCTTTTTAGGAGCCGCAGGAGTCAGATTAAGAAATCCGAGTGGTGCCGTTGTGGATGGAGTGTTTGGTCCCATTACGGAATCTGCGGTGAGAGATTTACAGCAGCGGTACAAAGTTCCAGTAACAGGGCAGGTAAATCCTCGAACTTGGGAAGTGTTAGATATGCATGAAAATCCTTATCGAGCCCCGCTTCCTTGGAAAGGATAGTTCTTTGCCAGACTTGGGGTTAACGGGTGAAAAAGAGGCACCGTTTCCACTGCCATCAATGAATGTTATCAACGCATGATAAATGTTTAGTTTCTTCAAGTCCTACTACCCTGTAGCCTCGCGCCCTTTAGATTAGTCTGCTGTAGAATTACTTCTTGTAGGCTAGTAGTTCGACACACCGATTTTGACAGGTAGAGAGAAGTCAGGGAAACTGGTTGAAAATCAACAATCCCCTCCTCATGCCAGAAAAGTACACGGTCACCCTCACCCCTGAG
>NZ_JACJPA010000046.1:0-7948 GCF_014695845.1 Trichocoleus sp. FACHB-591 | reverse complement strand
CTCAGGGGTGAGGGTGACCGTGTACTTTTCTGGCATGAGGAGGGGATTGTTGATTTTCAACCAGTTTCCCTGACTTCTCTCTACCTGTCAAAATCGGTGTGTCGAACTACTAGACAGCTTGTCCATAAATAGTCATTTTCCGAAACTCTTGGCTAAATTACAAAAAATCTCTAGAACCTTTATCTCACAAGGATTCTAGCCATAACATGGCACTTGGATGCAGCTTCGCTACCTTTGGGCATAGTAGGGTCGCACTACCCCAATGCCATGTATGACGAGAGTGATGAATCAGTTGTAGAGAAGTGGACAGAGAATCTTTTAAGGAGCGTCATAAATGTGCCACGATCGAATACCTTGACGATGAAGGATAGCTTCAACAGACAGAATCTCATCCTCCATTGCCTCTATGATGATCAAATAATCTCCCTGGTTAAATCTGTCGTTGTAGTTGGTTGCCTGTTCCTCTGGCACCAGCCATCCTCGAAGCGCGCCGTATAGACCACCCGCAGTTGCGGCAATTCCACTTCCAAAAAAGGTTGTTAAAAGGCTCTCTACCGCCAATACTTGACCAACACCAGGAATGAGCAGACTGCCGAGTCCAAAAATTAGGGCGAGTGAACCGACTCCTACGCTTCCTGTAATCGCGCCTGTTTTTGCACCTTCTGCTCTGGTTATTAAGGGCTGCCGCACCCTGTGTCTATTTAAATGACTATCTAAACTATCGTCATCATCAGAAGACTTGGTAATCACTGAGAGCTTGTGCATGGGAAAACCCTTGTTTTTTAGCTCAGCTAGCGCCTGTTCTGCGTCTCGACGATTAGAGAATATGCCGATCGCACGTTTGAAATTATGAGAAGTCATGAGAAAAAATGAATAGTTAACGCTACAAACTTGGCCGGGTAAGCACGCTCAGAAGAGTGGCTTCGCTGAGGTCATTTATTCCAGCGGAGCAACTCGCTTTAGCAACGCAGCTAACGCAATCATGGGTAGCCCAATGCCAAGGCAAGCTAAGCTTTGAGTCAGCGTTAATGCTTCAGTCGCGAATAGCTGATTCATGAAGCTCCACTGGCTGAATAGGAATTGAAACAGTAGAACACTTGCAATGCCGATCGCCACAGGGTAACCGAATGGCTCATTTTTACCGCGTAGCTTTGCAGCGATCGCTGGAATAAATCGGCTAATGCTTAATAGGTAAAAGGCTTCTGCTGCAACCAATGCCTGAATTGCCATGGTTCGCGCTAGGGCTTCGTTTCCAGTCGTTTGGATAATCCATTCAAAGGTGCCAAAGATCACGATCCAGTTAAACAATGAAACCGTTAAAATTCGGGTGATTAGCCTGCGCGACAGCAGCGGTTCATTCGCAGGACGAGGTGGGTGTTGCATCGTGTCTGGCGAAGGTGGCTCAAATGCCAACGGTAGACTCAAGGCAACCGAACTGACCATATTCAGCCAGAGAATTTGTATTGGTAAAATGGGCAGTGGAGTTGCTAGCATTACGGCGATCAAGATGGTCATGGATTCGCCACCGTTCACTGGCAAGATGAAGGCGATCGCCCGCAATAAATTCTTATAAACGGTGCGTCCTTCCTCGACAGCTTTCTCGATCGAGGCAAAGTTATCGTCTGTCAGAATCATATCTGCCGCTTCTTTTGTGACTCCAGTGCCTGTGATGCCCATTGCTACTCCAATGTCAGCTTGCTTCAGGGCAGGCGCGTCATTGACTCCATCTCCTGTCATTGCCACAATTTCACCTTTGGATTGGAGGGCTTCCACAATCCGCAGTTTTTGTTCGGGTGCAACTCGCGCAAATACATTGCTCTGTTCAACCGCGTTGGCTAATTCTTGCTCATCTAGTCGCGCAAGTTCTTGACCTGTGACAACAGGTGCATTCTTAGTTGAATTTAGACCCATTTGTTGAGCGATCGCGGCGGCTGTTTTGGCATGGTCGCCCGTGATCATCTTGACCTGAATTCCCGCAGACTTACAGGATTCGATGGCTTGAATCGCTTCAGGACGGGGCGGATCGATCATGCCTTGCAGCCCCAGAAATACTAAACCTTGCTCCAGATCAGAATGCTCAATTGAGCTTTGAGAATCAGGGGCAGCTTTCCTGGCAAGTGCCAAAACCCGTAACCCTTTTTTTGCCATGTTCTCTACAGTTTGCTCAATTTGCGTTGGGCTGAGAGCGATCGCCTCTCCATCTTCATCCAGCATTTGACGACATCGCTTGAGGATAGCTTCAGCCGAACCTTTAACATAAATCAGCCGTTCTGGGCGGTTGCGATGCAGTGTCGCCATGTATTGAAATTGAGATTCAAACGGCAGGGTGTCCAGCCGAGGCAGCGCCTGCTCCAGCTTTTCTGTAACAAGCCCAGCTTTGTGGGCGGCAGCAACCAGTGCTCCTTCTGTGGGGCTACCGACCACCATCCAATTTCCGTCCTGCACTTCTACATGGGAGTCATTGCACAACAGTCCGGCTTGCAGGCATTCATACAAGGTGGGTGCCTTTGCCAGGTCGATTACATATCCATTCAGGGAGATTTCTCCATCTGGTGCATAACCGCCACCGCTCACCCGATACCGCTTTCCACCTGCGTCAATTTCCTGAACGGTCATTTGATTCTGGGTCAGGGTTCCGGTTTTGTCGGAACAAATTACAGTGGTGCTGCCTAGTGTCTCGATTGCCGGTAATTTACGAATGATGGCGTGGTGCTTTGCCATCTGAGATACGCCGATTGCCAATGTCACTGTGAGAATGGCAGGCAACCCTTCGGGAATCGCACTGACTGCCAGCGCAACTGCTGCTTTGAACACCTCAATCAAGGAAAACCCTTGAGCCACGCCAACGGCAAAGGTGAAGGTCGCCAAGCCTAAAATGACGTAAAGCAAGGTTTTGCTGAATTTGTCAATTTTACGAGTCAGGGGAGTTTCTATGGCTGTACTCTGCTGCATCAGTTGGGAGAGGTGTCCGGTTTCGGTCATCTCACCAATGCCTACAACAACTCCAAGCCCCTGCCCAAAAGTGATGAGGCTACCGGTGTACGCCATATTGGTGCGCTCTGCGAGCGGAGTGTCTGCTTCTAGGGGCTGAAGGGTTTTTTCGACTGGAACCGATTCTCCTGTCAGGGCTGATTCGTCTACCTGTAAGTCACGAATTTCAAGCAGCCGCAGATCGGCAGGTACTTTATCGCCAGAAGACAGCAGGACGAGATCGCCGGGAACCAGTTCGCGGGATGAAACCACTTGCTTTTGACCGTTGCGGCGAATGGTTGCATCAGTCGTGACAGCTTCCGATAAAGCAGCGATCGCATCCTCTGCCTTTGCCTCTTGCACAAAGCCAATGATGGCATTGAGCAGCGTCACCCCAAAAATCACGCCCGAATCAATCCACTCTTTTAGAAACGCTGTCACCAGCCCCGCGACCAGCAAGATATAGAGCAGCGGTTGATTGAACTGCTGGAGAAATCGCAACCAGGCGCTCTGTTTTTTCTGAGCCGTTAACTGATTCGGACCAAAGCGATCGTGTCGCTTCGCTACCTCTGTAAAAGACAAACCCTGCTCAGGATCAGTTTTGAGCAAACGGACAACTTGCTCCTGAGGAAGATGATGCCATTGCTGTTCTGTTGATTTGACGCTATCCAGTACTGCCATCTCATTTTCTCCCGACCCCTTATCATCCAGAGCAGCACAACTGCCGTAAGCCAGCGTTGCCTGCTTTACTACTTCTCTAGCGTCCTTCAAGAAAGTGAGCGAAAAGTGAGTGCTAAACTTCTACTCCTCACTTTTGGATCACATTTGTGATTTAAGACTAAGAAGAAACGGAGGTAGCTTATGGATCTGCAAGCTCTATTTCACTGGATTTACGTGATTGCGATGGCGATCGGTGCACTATATTTCATTTCACTTGGCACCAATCCGCGTGGCGTTCCCAAATATGAGTATTTAATTGCCACTTTTATTCCCATCTGGTCAGGTTTGGCTTACATGGCAATGGCACTTGGTCAAGGGAAGGTTGAAGTTGCAGGGCAAATCACTCACTATGCTCGTTACATCGACTGGATCGTCACAACTCCTTTGCTCCTGCTATCACTGTCCTCAACCGCAATGTATTTTGTTGCAAAAGATTGGACATTAATTGCTTCACTCATGGGAACTCAGGCGATTGTCGTCGTATCAGGACTGATCGCTGACCTATCCACAAGCGATGAAGCCAGATTTCTCTGGTACACCTGTGGCGTTGTTGCGTTCCTAGTTGTCCTCTGGGGAATCTGGGTGCCTTTGCGGACTAAAACCCGCGGGCAAGGCGTAGAGTTATCTGGGCTTTATGACAGACTTCTGACCTACTTCACGGTGCTGTGGATTAGCTACCCGATCGCCTGGTTGATTGGTCCTTCTGGCTTGGGTTGGGTCAACCAAACCATTGAAACATTGCTGTTTTGTGTGCTGCCCTTTTTCTCTAAGGTTGGATTTAGTTATTTAGATTTGAACGGTCTACGTCGTTTGAATAGTGTCAGGGTGCGGGCTACGACTACAAGCCCTAAGATTCTCTATTGAAGCACAAGTGCATTTCACTCAATGATCTCGTAGCGGACTAACTGCCGCACATCTTGACGAGATAACTGAAGTTCTTGCGCGATCGCCGCTTCGATTTGATTGGTGTCGGTCATCGGCAATTCTAGTTCCAACCGTTTTAAGATGGGTTCCGTTGTCTCTACCTCAACCTGCGTGACTCCCTGCTGTCGATTGATGATTGCATTGATTAGCAGGATGTTGATGGAGACAGTCGCTTTAAGCTGAGTGTCTGCCTGAAGTTTTGTTTCGGTCGGTTGGGGTTGCCGTAGTTCTTGAGCCATCAGAAGATTGGTGCCAAACCAAAAGGCAATCGCCACAAACGGCAGTGGCAACCAGAATTCTGCCCCTGATGCTCGCAGCCATCGTTTTGTCGTGCGCCACATACTCCCGTTTCTCATCAGCTTATATGTTCCGCTGTTTGCACTCTAGTACAGCCTGATCTGCCTCAAAATCTGGCTCAAAGGGGATGTATACATAACACTAAGTGCCTATCTTCAATCTTGCAAGCCGCAAAGGGGAGCAACAAAGGAATGAGAGTTTTGCTGGTGGAAGATGACCCAAAACAACTGATGCCACTGCAAATGGTGCTCTCTCAGGCAGGACACAGCGTAGATGGGGTCAAAGATGGCGAGACCGCTCAGTGGCTTTTATCCGAAAAAGAATATGATCTGCTGATTCTAGATTGGATGTTACCCCGTGTCAGCGGTGTAACTCTCTGTCGCGAATATCGAGCAGCCGGAAAAACGGCTCCAGTTTTGATGATCACGGCAAGAGACACTACACCTGAGAAAGTGACTGGATTAGATGCAGGTGCAGATGACTACCTGGTGAAACCGATCGACCTGGTGGAGTTCATGGCACGAGTTCGAGCCTTAAGACGGCGATCGCCCCTTTGGCAAGGAGATACACTGAGTCTTGAGGATCTCCATCTCCACCTCGATACCCTGATTGTCGAACGGCAAGGTGCCACTGTTGCTCTCTCTAGCCGTGAGTTTCAACTGTTGGAGTACTTCATGCGCCACCCCCGACAAGTGTTGACCCGCAACCAAATCGAGCAGGCAGTATGGGAGTGGGGCACCGAACCCGAAAGCAATGCAATCACTGTTCTAGTTCGCAAACTGCGTCAACGCTTGCAGGCTGTAGGGGCAGCTGATTGGGTTGAGAGCATCTATGGCATGGGCTATCGCCTAACCCTTCCTGAAGCGCATGAATTCTAAAGGCAAGACGTGTTTAACCGAAGTCGTCGCAACCTGGCTCGTTGGTTCACCCTGTCGATGGGAAGCATTCTGGTGCTATTTGCTGGAGTGATTTATCAGATTGAAATCGAGGACAAACTGGAAGCACTCGATCGCCTGCTTTACGATAAGACCAGAGTGATGGCTGCCAGTGTGCATTATGAAATTCGCCAAGACCAGAGCCAGGTCGATCTGAGCCATGTTCCGTTGTTGGGCAGTGGCTCCCATCCGCTTGCAGAGGATCTGATTTATGTGCGCTGGTATAACGCGCAAGGACGGCTCGTTCGCTTTTTTGGCGTGTCTCCTCCAGACAAGTTAAATACGTCCCTTGGTTATCTCACGGTTCAATCAACCGATCTACTTTTGAAGGAAGAAATTTGGCTCCGCCAGGCGACATTACCGGTTGAGGGCAGAACTGGAACCCTAGGTTATCTTCAGGTTGCCACTCCCCTCATGGAAACCCAACAGGAACTTCAGCAGCTTCAGATGGTGCTGACTCTAACAGTCCCGATCACACTAGGACTCATTGCCCTCACAGGCTGGATTCTCAGTGGCTTTGCTATGCAACCGATCCGGCAAGCCTATCAACAGCTTCAACGGTTCACAGCAGACGCTTCCCATGAGTTGCGATCGCCCATTTCCGCGATTCTGACCAACGCTCAACTCGGATTACTCATCACTGCCAATGATTCTCCCTATCATCCTCCTTTAGAAAACATTGTGGATAGTGCGAAATCAATGGGCACTCTCGTCAATAATCTGTTGTTGCTCGCTCGTCATCAGGGACAGCTTGCCCCAGAATCACTTAAGTTAATCAATCTCAACGATTTGCTGGGAAGTCTAGTGACTCAGTTTACGCCATTGGCAGAACAGCAATCTATCAACCTGACCTATGAGCAGCCTGAGCAATTGATCGACCTATGGGCTGACCCTGATTTACTACGACAGGCGATCGAAAATTTGCTCAACAATGCCTGTAAATATACCCCTGCTGGTGGCACAATCCTGGTGCGTTTGGTGTCCCATCCTGGTTGGACAGTAATTCAGGTAATCGACACAGGTATTGGCATTCCAGAAACTGACTTACCCTATGTTTTCGATCGCTTCTATCGGGTAGACACTCAACGCTCTCAGGACAGTGGTGGCTTTGGACTAGGGTTGGCGATCGCCCAGCAAATTGTCCAAGCCCATCGCGGGCGCGTCTATGCCACCAGTGAAGTGAGTAAAGGCTCAAAGTTTCAGATTGAATTGCCCCTCAAACCCGATCAATAAGCAACCTTAAACGTTGGCTGCTTATCGTGATAAATCTGTAATGTTTATTTTCGAGTGACAGTTAGCTATGTACGTTGTATCTCTTCTGTCACACATGCTAGAGAATAGGAGTGCAGTGAAAGCCATTTGTGGGACGATCGCAAACGTGTGTAAGTTTAGGGGCTCAACTGAATGCTATGGCTGGCTGTGCTCCTTGGAGTACTGATTGGAGTCATTGGGTTTGGAGCAATTTATCAAACACTGGCTACAAGACGCGATCGCCACAGATTTCTGCCACCCGGAAAATTAATTGAGATTGAGGGTAGTCATTGGCACTACCAAATTGTAGGTGACGGTTCCCCGACCGTCATTGTCGATAGTGGAGCCGGAGGTACTCACCTAGATTGGCAACTTGTGCAGCCTGAAGTTGCGAAATTTACGAGAGTTTTGACCTACGATCGAGCGGGGTATGGCTGGAGTGATCTAAGTTCAGAACCACGCACAGCTGAGCAAGTCGTTAGTGAGTTGCGGCAACTTTTGCAAAAGGCTGAAATCGAGCCGCCTTATGTCTTAGTAGGAATGTCTTTGAGTGGTTTGTTCAGTCGCTTTTTTGCCTATCACTATCCAGAAGAAGTGGCTGGGATGGTTTTAGTCGATGTAGCGCACGAGAGAATGTACGAGGAGACACCAGTCGAATGGGTTGAATTGAACAAGCGGCTCGAAGGACTGTTAACTCAGATCTTGCACCAAGGCTTAAAAGGTGGCAGAAAGGGCGTGAAACTAATAGACCGCAAGAACAATGGACATTCTTGCCCACGCCCAAGAACTAATCTATCACTTGCTCGATGGGATGCCGACTCCCTACCAACGTCAAAGCCTGCAAGCTTTGC